>NZ_JBNDHY010000027.1:0-38644 GCF_056755315.1 Monashia sp. HAY1-2A | reverse complement strand
AAACAGGCCCTGCCCCCATCAGGGGACGGCGGGGGCAGACGAGACGACGCCCCCCCGCCGGTTCGGCGGGGGCGCGTCGTGTCGGGTCACGTCGGCTCGCGTGTGCGCGACCCTCAGTGCAGGGCGACGGGGGCCGTGACCCCCTCCTGGTCCTCGTCGAGCAGGTGCGACTCCTCGTGGCGCCGCGGCAGGAAGGCCGCGGCGACGAGCGTCGCCGCGCACAGGATCGCCGCGACGAGGAAGGTCCTGCCGTAGACGTCGGCGAGCTCGGCGACCGCGGCCGCCAGGCCTTGCGGGCCCAGCTTGTCCTTGACCGCCGGGTCGAACTGCGCCTGCAGCACCGCCCCGGCCGTCCGCGTCCCGTTGAGGTAGTTGGTGAACACGACCGAGATGACGGCGACGCCGATGGAGCTAGCGATCTGCTGGGTGATGTTGAGCAGCGTCGAACCCCGGGCCACCTGGTGGTGGGTCAGCGTCTTGAGCGCCGAGGTCATGATCGGCATCATGGTGCCGCCCATGCCCAGTCCCATGAGGAACAGCACCGGGATGATGAAGCCCCAGTAGGAGGTGTCGGGGCCGACCTGGGTCAGGGCGAACATGCCGACGACGATGGCGACGAGGCCGAACGGGACGATGCGCCCGACCGGGAAGCGGTCGGCGAGCGCCCCGGCGACCGGCATCGTCAGCATCGCGCCGATGCCCTGCGGCACCATGAGGTAGGCCGAGTGCAGTGGGGTCTCGGCACGCACCTGCTGGAGGTACTGCGGCACGAGGAGCAGGCCGCCGAAGAAGGCCGCGCCGAAGAGGAACATCGTGATGGTCGCGACCGTGAGGCGCCGGTTGGAGAAGAGCCGCAGGTCGAGCAGCGGGTGCTTGGGCCGGAAGCTGTACACGACGAAGACGGCGATCATGAACAGCCCGACCAGGCCGGGCACGAGGACCTTGCCGGAGCCGACCGTGCGCTCGCCCGGGATGGAGCTGACCCCGTAGAGGAACAGGGCCAGGCCCGGCGACATGAGCAGCATGCCGACGACGTCGAAGGACTCGGACGGCTCCGGCCGGTCGGACGGCAGCGCCCACAGCGCGTAGACGACGGCGACGACGCCGATCGGCACGTTGATGAGGAAGATCCAGTGCCACGAGTAGTTGTCGATGAGCCAGCCGCCGAGGATCGGGCCGAAGATCGGGCCGAGGAGCATCGGGATGCCGAGGACGGCCATGAGGCGGCCCATGCGCTCGGGGCCGGCGGCGCGGGTCATGATCGTCATGCCGAGGGGCATGAGCATGCCGCCACCGAGGCCCTGCAGGACGCGGAAGACGATGAGGATCTCGATGGACCCCGCCGAGGCGCAGAGCGCCGAGCCGGCGGTGAACAGGACGACGGCCAGGATGTAGAGCCGCTTCGTTCCGAACCGGTCGGCGGCCCAGCCGGTGAGCGGGATGACGGTGGCGAGCGCGAGCGTGTACGCCGTGACGGTCCACGCGACGGTCGAGTAGGCGAGCGGCTGGCCGCCCGGCTCGGCGAAGACGGTCTGGAACCTGGTCAGCGCGATGTTGACGACGGTGATGTCGAGGATCGACATGATCGCGCCGAGGACGACGACGCCGGCGACCTTGAGGACGGCGGCGTCGAGCTTGTCGGGCAGGGCGGGTGGTCCGCCCGTCGTGGTCGATGTGGTCGGTGAGGACACGAGTGGGCTCCGGTGGTCTGTGGAGTGTGGGTACGGCGTCGTCGCCGTGGCGCGGTGATGACCGCGCCTGTCATTCTGCCGCCGACCACCGACAGCGGAGCAAGGCGTTTTCGCCGTCGGCGTCCGCACGGCCGCAGCCGCGGACGCCGACGGCGGGACGCGCTCCCCGACGGGCTCAGCCCTGCCGGCGCGGCTGCTTGCCCTCGACGACCTGGGTACCGGCCACCTTGTCGTGCAGCGCCTGGCGCTTGTCGTCCCAGAGCGGCCACAGGTAGTCGATGAGCGTCAGGAGGTTGACGAACTGACCGGCGAGCGGGACGAGGCGACGCAGGACCGCCGCGCGGAGCGGCAGCGGTCCCGGCTCCGCGGCCCTCCGGACGCTGATGCCGAGGGCCATCTTGCCGAGCGTCTGGCCGGTCGTGGTCCAGAAGACGAGGCAGTAGGCCGTCACGACGAGCCACAGCACGACGCCGAACTGGAGCGAGGGACCGATGAGCTCGCCCTGCAGCTGGGTGGCCGAGGTCCGGTCACCGCTGGCCGCGGCCTGGAAGACGTCCGACATCCCCTGCTGCAGGCTCGGCGTCGCCGCCCAGGCGATGGCCCCGCCGACGATCGCGAGCAGCACACCGTCGATGAGCCAGGCCGCGAGGCGTTTGCCCCACGAGGCGAGCGGCACGCCGTCGGCGGTCGTCTTGACGTTGTACATCCACTGGGCACCGCCCTGGGGCGCCCCGGGGTACTGCGACTGCTGGTACGGGGACTGCTGGTACTGCGACTGACCGCCCTGCTGCCAGCCGCCCTGGGGCATCGGCCTCGTCGGGGTGGGTGCGCCCGGCGGGGTCGCCGCCGCACCGGTGGCGTCGCGTCCCGGGTCCGAGCCCTGGGGGCTTCCGATGGTGCTCTGCGCCGCGGTCGGCGACGCCTTCGGTGCGGTGTGGTTCGTCCACGTGACCCCGTCCCAGTACCGGAGCATGTCGGGGTTGCTGGGGTCGTCGTACCACCCTGAGGGCTGCTGGCTCATGTCCCAACTCTGCCACGGGCCGGGCCCGTCACCTCGAAGGGTGGCGGGCCCGACGCGTCCGCTGGGGCTCAGAGGTTGCCGCGCCTGTCCTGCTCGCGCTCGATGGCCTCGAAGAGGGCCTTGAAGTTGCCCTTGCCGAAGCCGAGGGACCCGTGCCGCTCGATGAGCTCGAAGAACACCGTCGGCCGGTCGCCCAGCGGCTTGGTGAAGATCTGGAGCAGGTAGCCGTCCTCGTCGCGGTCGACGAGGATCCTGCGCTTCTGCAGCTCCTCGATCGGGACGCGGACGTTGCCGATGCGCGCCCGAAGCTCGGGGTCCTCGTAGTAGCTGTCGGGGGTGTCGAGGAACTCGACGCCGTTGGCGCGCAGGGCGTCGACGGAGGCGAGGATGTCGTTCGTCGCGACCGCGAGGTGCTGGGCGCCCGCGCCGCGGTAGAACTCGAGGTACTCGTCGATCTGGCTCTTCTTCCGGGCGACCGCCGGCTCGTTGAGCGGGAACTTCACGCGGTGGTTGCCGTTGGCCACGACCTTGCTCATGAGGGCCGAGTAGTCGGTGGCGATGTCGTCACCGATGAACTCGGCCATGTTCACGAAGCCCATGACGCGGTTGTAGAACGCGACCCATTCGTCCATGTGGCCCAGCTCGACGTTGCCGACGACGTGGTCCAGCGCCTGGAACAGTCGCCTGGGCTGGCCCTCGCGCCGCTCGTAGGAGGACGCGGCGGGCTCGTAGCCCGGCAGGTAGGGGCCGGCATAGGTCTGCCCGTCCACGGTGCGCTGGACGAGCGTGTGACGGGTCTCCCCGTAGGTCGCGATGGCCGCGACCCGGACCGTGCCGTGCTCGTCGGTGTGGTTCGCCGGCTCCTCGAGCACGGTCGCGCCGGCCTGGCGGGCCTGGGCGATGCAGCGGTCGACGTCCGGCACCTCCAGGGCGATGTCGACGACGCCGTCGCCGTGGCGACGGTGGTGGTCGGCGAGCGGGCTGTCGGGGTCGACGGCGCCCTTGACGACGAAGCGGATGGACCCGCTGCGCAGGACGAACGCCTTGTGGTCGCGGTTGCCGTTCTCCGGCCCGGAGTAGGCGACGAGCTCCATGCCCCACGCGCTCTGGTAGTAGTGCGCGCTCTGGGTGGCGTTGCCCACGACGAAGACGATCGCGTCCCAGCCGGTGACCGGGAAGACGTCGGTGTTCTCGTCGTACTCGACGAGACCGACGAGCTGCTTGAGCTGGTCGAGATCGAGGTCGGCCTCGCGCTCCTGCTGGGTGCGGTCGTCGGTGAGCTCGGCTGGCCGAGACGGCATCGTGTCAGTCATGGCGCGAGCGTGACCCACCGGGCCACAGTGGTCAACAGGTCGCCTCGCCGCTGGGCACAGTGCGCAAAGTGTTGCCCTTGTACCGCTCAACAGTGGACACTTTGCCCATGTCGTCCTCCGGCCCCGCGTCCCGGCCACCCGTCGACGCCCTCGACTGCCGCATCCTGCTGCTGCTGCTCCACGAGCCGGGCATCGGGGTCCTCGGCGCCTCGCGCCGGCTCGGCGTCGCGCGCGGCACCGTCCAGGCCCGGCTCGACCGGCTGCAGCGCACCGGCGTCCTGCGCTCGATGGCCCCCGATGTCGACCCCGCCGCTCTGGGGTATCCCGTCACCGCCTTCTGCACCCTCGAGATCCGGCAGGGCCGCGGTGGTCACTCCCCCGTCGTCGAGCACCTCGCCGCGATCCCGGAGGTGCTCGAGGCACACACCATCACCGGGTCCGGCGACGTCCTCATCCGCATCGTCGGGCGCGACAACGCCGACCTGCAACGGGTCATCGACCGCGTCGTCGACGACGAGCTCGTCACCCGCGCCTCGACCGTCATCTCGCTCGCCACCCGTCTCGACCACCGCACCGTCCCGCTCGTCGAGCACCTGCTCGACCTCGCCCGAGGAGGCACCACCCCGTGACTGCGGACCACCAGCCCGACCAGGCACCCGACCTCACGACCCCCGTCCCCGGCGTCCGGCTCGTCCACCCCGAGTGGAGCCGGTCGGCGACCGTCTACCAGGTCAACCAGCGCAACATGACGCCCGAGGGGACGTTCCGCGCCGCGGAGGAGCACCTGCCCCGCATCCGCGACCTCGGCATCGACGTCGTGTGGCTGATGCCGGTCAACCCCATCGGCGAGCTGAACCGCAAGGGGCCGCTCGGCAGCCCCTACGCCGTGCGGGACCACCTCGGCGTCAACCCCGAGTTCGGGACGTTCGAGGACCTGCGCCACTTCGTCGACACCGCCCACGGCCTCGGCCTCAAGGTCATCCTCGACTGGGTCGCGAACCACACCGCCTGGGACAACCCGCTCACCGTGGAGCACCCGGAGTGGTACGCGCGCGACTGGAAGGGCGACTTCCGGCCGACGCCGTGGTGGGACTGGGAGGACATCATCGACCTCGACTACGACCAGCCCGGCCTGCGCCGGTACATGGCCGACGCCATGGCGTACTGGGTGCGTGAGGCCGACGTCGACGGGTTCCGCTGCGACGTCGCGGGGTTCGTCCCCCTCGACTTCTGGGAGGGTGTGCGCCGCGAGCTCGACGCCATCAAGCCGGTCTTCATGCTGGCCGAGTGGGAGTCGCGCGACCTTCACACCCGGGCCTTCGACATGACGTACGCGTGGAGCTGGAACGAGACGATGCACCGCATCGCGATGGGCAAGGCCGACGTCGAGGCGCTCAAGGTCTACTACGCGTGGAACGACCGCTTCTACCCGCGCGACGCCTACCGCATGACGTTCGTCAGCAACCACGACAAGAACGCGTGGGAGGGCACGGAGTACGAGCAGTTCGGCGACGCCCTCGAGGCGGCGATCGTCCTGTCGGTCATCGGCGAGGGCGTGCCCCTCGTCTACAACGGTCAGGAGGCGGGCAGCGACAAGCGGCTCGCGTTCTTCGACAAGGACCTCATCGAGTGGCGCGAGGACCCGCAGGGTGAGCTCTACCGCACCCTCTTCGCACTGAAGAAGGCCCACCGAGCCCTCTGGAACGGGTCGTGGGGCGGCCGGATGGTGCGCGTCCCCAACAGCGACGAGACCTCGGTCATCGCCTTCGTCCGCGCAGCCGAGGACGACCGCGTCTTCGCGGCCTTCAACCTCTCCCCCGACGACGCCACCGTGACCCTCGGTGATGGCCCGCAGGCCGGCTCGTGGGTCGACGCCTTCGACGGGACGCCGGTCGCGCTCGCCGTCGGCGACACCATGACGCTGCCGGCGTGGGGACACCGGGTGCTCGTCGGGGCCTGACCCTCCGTCGACGTGGCAGGCCCGCCCCACCTCGTGGCCGGGCGGGCCTGTCGGCGTCGGGTGGAGCCGGAGGTCAGGCGTTCGTGACGGTGACCGGCGTGCCGTTGCTGACGAGGCGCCAGTCGGTGCTGGAGAAGGTCACCGGGTCGATGACCGTGTTCGCCGTGGCCCAGTCGATGAGCAGCTGGCGGATCTCGATCTGCCGGTTGTAGACGACCGGGGCCGTGGTGACGCCGGGGAAGCCGCCGCCACCGGACTGGCGGTAGTTGTTGATCGCGACGACGAACCGTGCCTCGGGGGCGACCGGCACCCCGCCGTAGGCGAGGCCGGTGATGCGCGAGCCGACCGCCTTGGCGATGTCGATGTCGTAGGTGAGCGGCGCGTCGAGGCCGCCCATGATGTCGTAGTTGTAGTCGGGGGTGCCGCCGGCGTTCGTGATGGTGTCGGCCGAGACGGGGCCGGTGCCCGAGTACTGCACGAAGTACGACGCGCTCTTCTCGAGGTAGTCCTTGACCTGGGCGCCGGTCAGCACGATGCCGAGCAGCGTGTTGTCGTAGATGTAGAGCCCGGCCACGTCGCGGATCGTCACGTCGCCCGCCGGGATCGCCGCGAGCTTGTTGAACGGGGCGGCGATCGACAGCATCGGCAGCGCGCCCTCGGGCGTGCCGGCGAGGGCCTTCTTGACGGCGTCGGCCTGGACGTAGTTGATGAAGTCCATGGCCGGGGTGTCCTCGTAGCGCGAGGTGGCCGCCGACATCGCCTGCGTGCACGTGCCGATGACGCCGTTGACGTAGGCGAGGACCTTCTCGTGGGCGGCCCGGACGGCGCCTGTGACGGCGGGGTCCTCGGGCACGGCGTTGGCGTTCCAGAGCCGGCCGGCGGAGTCGACGACCTGCCACTGCCCCCGGACCTTCTGCAGCGAGAGGGTCATCTCGGCCACGCGCATGCCCCAGTAGTACGGCTCGACGAGGAGGACCTGCTTGCCGGTCTGGGCGTTCGTGGCCTTGTCGACGACCTCGACGTGCGAGTGGCCGACGAGGACGGCGTCGATGCCGGGGACCTGCTCGGCCATGAGCCGGCTGGCGTTCTCGACGTAGGGCAGCGCGTCACCCCACGAGGACTTGCCGTTGGTGCCGGAGTGGCACGACACGATGACGACGTCGGCGCCGGCCGCCTTGAGGCGGGGCACGAAGACCTTGGCCTGCTCGATGATGCCGGGGAACTTCAGCTTGCCGTCGACGTTGGCCTTGTCCCAGATCGCGACGCCCGGGGTGACGAGGCCGAGGATGCCGACCTTGATCGGCTTGCGGTCCTCGAGCTTGACGGTCCTGATGACCCACGGCTTGAAGGCGGGCGCGCCGGTGTCCCAGTCGACGGTGTTGGCCGACAGGAGCGGGAAGTTCAGCTGCTTCTCGAAGGCGCGCAAGGTGTCGATGCCGTAGTTGAACTCGTGGTTGCCCAGCGCGGCGGCGTCGTAGCCGACCTGGTTCATCGCGGCGGCCATCGGGTGGGTGGCGCCGCCGGTGATCGGGTCGATCTTGGCGTAGTAGTACGCGAGGGGCGTCCCCTGGATCGTGTCACCGGCGTCGAGGGTCAGCGTCGCGGCGGCGCCGAGGTCGGCGCGGCGCATCTTGATGACCGAGGACGCCTTGGCGATGCCGATGTCGTTGTGCGTCTTGTCGTCGTACTCGCGGTTGTTGAAGTAGTCCCAGTTGAAGACGTTGCCGTGCAGGTCGGTGGTGCCGAGGACGGTGAGGGTGACGACCTCGCCGTCGGTGCCCCCACCCTGCCCAGCGGTGCCGGCGGCACCCGCCGGCGAGGCGGCCGCGACCGTGGCGATGCCCGCGCCACCGACGGCTGCCATCGCGAGCAGCTGGCGACGGGTGGTGGGCGAGGAGAGGAAGTCCGGGGTCTCGTCGGTGCTCATGTCGTCCTTGTCTTCCGCGCCGGGGTGCTGCGCGGGTCGCGAAGCGGTGTGGGGTTCTGTCCCGCCGGAGCGGGACGCGCCCGACCCTAGCCGCGGCCGGGGACGAACGGGGCGATGCGGACCACCCGCCTTCGTGAACGCCACGTGACGGCACGTGAAGGCACGTGACGGCGCGGAACGCCAGGTGAGGGCGCGGGACGGCTCAGCGGCGGCCGACGAGCCAGAGCCGGATCTTGTCGATCCGCTCGGTCACCTGCTCGGTGCTCGCGGCCGCGAGGTCGGGCCCACCGCACGCACGTCGGAGGTCCAGGTGGACGTTGGCGTGCGGGTAGCCCTTCTGGCGCGCGTAGGCGGCGACCAGCTTGTTCAGCTCCTTGCGCTGCGCGGCGAGGGCGCGGTGCGCGGCCACCGGGGTCGGCCCGGCGTCTCGGGGCGCCTTGCGCACCTGCTTGCTCTGTCGCTCGCGCAGCAGCTGGGCGACCTGGTCCGGCTCGAGCAGGCCCGGCAGCCCGAGGTAGTCCTGCTCGTCCTCCGAGCCGACCTCGGCGTGCATGCCCCACTGCTGCTTGTCGAACAGGACGTGGTCGAAGTGCGCCTCGGACTCGAGGGCCTCGAACGAGCCCTCGGCCAGCGCCCCGCTCGCCTTCTCGTCGCGGGCGGCCTCGTCGAGCAGCGCCTGCTCCTCGGCCCACATCTGGGCGACGTCGTCGGGGTCGGGCCTGCGGTCGAGGGCGTGGTCACGCTGCTCCTCGAGGCGCGCCGCGTGGTCGAGGACGACGGGCACCGACGGCAGGAAGACCGACGCCGTCTCGCCGCGTCGCCGCGCGCGCACGAAGCGGCCGACCGCCTGGGCGAAGAACAGCGGGGTCGAGGTCGACGTCGCGTAGACGCCGACGCACAGGCGCGGAACGTCGACACCCTCGGAGACCATCCGCACGGCCACCATCCACCGCGACGTGCTGCCGGCGAACTGCTCGATGCGCTGCGAGGCGCCCTGGTCGTCGGAGAGCACGACGGTCGGGGACTCCCCGGTGAGCGCCCGCAGGTGCGCCGCGTACGCGCGCGCCTGGGTCTGGTTGCTCGCGATGACGAGGCCACCGGCGTCCTCGACGTGCCGCCGGACCTCGGTGAGGCGCTTGTCGGCGGCCGCGAGGACGGCCGGGATCCACTCACCCTTGGCGTCGAGCGCGGTGCGCCACGCGTTGGCCACGGCGTCCTTGGTCATCGGCTCGCCGAGGCGCGCCTCCAGCTCGTCGCCGGCCTTGGTGCGCCAGCGCATCGTGCCGCCGTAGGCCATGAAGAGGACCGGGCGCACGACGCCGTCGCGCAGCGCCTCGGCGTACCCGTAGGCGTAGTCGCTGGAGCTGACGAGGACGCCCTCCTCGTCGAGCTCGTAACGGACGAACGGGATGGGCGAGGTGTCCGAGCGGAACGGGGTGCCCGTGAGGGACAGTCGGCGGGTGGCCGGCTCGAACGCCTCCCTGATGCCGTCGCCCCAGCTCTTGGCGTCGCCGCCGTGGTGCACCTCGTCGAGGATGACGAGCGTCGAGCGCGACGTCGTCAGCTCGCGGTGCAGCGAGGGGCGCGAGGCGACCTGGGCGTACGTGACGGCGACACCGTGGTAGTCCTCGCTGTGGCGTCCGATGCTGTTGCTGAACCTCGGGTCGAGGCTGATCCCGACGCGGGCTGCGGCGTCGGCCCACTGCGTCTTGAGGTGCTCGGTGGGGGCCACCACCGTGACCCGGTTCACGACGCCGCCGCTCAGCAGCTCGGTCGCGACGCGGAGGGCGAAGGTCGTCTTGCCCGCCCCCGGTGTCGCGACGGCGAGGAAGTCGCGCGGGGCCTGCGCGACGTACCGGTCGAGGGCCTCCTGCTGCCAGGCGCGCAGCTTGCTCGCGGTACCCCACGCGGCCCGCTCCGGGAAGGCGGGTGGGAGGTGGAAGGCGGCCCCTGAACTCATAGGCCGCCCACGGTAGCCGCTCCGGGCCGGCGACATGCCGAGGCCCCGCCGTGTTGGCGGGGCCCCGGTCGGGATGCTATGTGCCGCAGCCGAGCCGGGTGCCCGGGCGGTGGCCCGGGACGGGTCCGGCGGAGGCCTCGGCGGCGTCAGCGCAGGTCAGGCGCGGTACGCCGTCCACTGGGCCTGCATGCGGGTCACCTGGCCGGCCGTGAACTCGGTCATGCACGAGTCGTAGGTGTAGTCCATGAAGTTCCTGATCGGGTCGAGTCCGGGGCTCGTGCACGTGTCGCGCCCGGTCGGGCACCCGTACGCGGCGCTGGCCTCTGCCGGGGTGTCGTCGACGTAGTCCCCCGAGCCGGAGCAGCCGCCCTGGAACGTGTGGTAGAGCCCGAGCCAGTGGCCGACCTCGTGGGTCGCGGTGTCGCCCTGGTTGTAGTTCGTCGCCGAGCCGCCCGGCATCGAGGCGTTGAGCATGACGACGCCGTCCTGGGTGCCCGGGTTCTTCTTCGGGAAGGTCGCCCAGCCGAGCAGGCCGTCACCGATGTTCGCGGCGTAGAGGTTGAGCGCGGCCTTGCCGCCCCGGTGCAGCGCACTCTTCATGTTCCGCTCGGCCGTGGAGCTCGGCGTCACGGTGTACCAGGCCGCGTTGTCGGTGACGTCGGTGCCGGCCAGGCGGAAGCTGAAGCCCGAGCCCGCGTACGCGTTGTTGAGCACGCTGATCTGGCTGCTGATCGTCGAGGCGCTGATCGACCCCTGCGACCCGTCGGTGATCGTGTGGAAGTACACGTCGATCGTCGCGCTCGCGAAGGCCGCACCGCCCCCGGGGCGGGCCGCGGCACCCGACGAGGTCAGGCCCAGGCCCTTGGCCGCCAACGCCGTGCGGAGCGCGGCCTCGTTGGCGCGCACCTGCGCGTCGGTCAGCTCGTGCGGGTCCTTGGCGGTGCCGTGCATGCTGCGCGCCCCGACGGAGGCCGGGTCGAGGCAGGTGGTGCCGCGGACGTCGAAGGTCGGCGACGCCATGGCCGGTGCGGCCAGCGATGCGGCGACGAGCGCGAGCGGAGCAGCCAGCGCCAGTGAGCGGAGCTTCATGAAGGAGAACCTTTCTCGCTGTCAGGACACCCGATCGGGCGTCGCTAGCCAGCGAGCGTAGGAACGCCCGGGTCTGTGGGGCCGCCGCAGCCGGTAAAGAGTGCGTCAGGAAACCCTCGCCGGACGCCAGTCGGACGCCCGGCGCAGGCGCGGCGGCCGGGCGACGCGGCGCCCCCCAGCACGGAGGGCGGCGATCTTGTGAGTCGGTCGCGACAGACGTAGATTCGCCATGTCGGGTTGCGCAAGGTGCGCCGTGATGACATGACCCGCCACGTCGCCATGACGGATCTGCCACCCCGTGTCGCCCGGCAGAGGGCCTCTGGAGGGGCCCGGATCATGGCAACACACATCCTTCACCCCAGGCACCCGGACCACCCGGCGCAGACGGCGGACCCCGGGGCGGTGGCCGCCGAGACGACCGGCCCGCCCGAGCGCGGTACGGAGCCCACACCGGCCGTGGCCGACGCGTCGGGCATCGCGGACCCGGCGGCCCTCGGCCTCGCGGCCTTCGCCATGACGACGATGGTGCTCAGCATCGTCAACACCGGGCTCGTCGGCGCCGCAGCGGCACCCGTCGTGCTGGGTCTCGCGCTGGTGTACGGCGGGGCCGCACAGCTGCTCGCCGGCATGTGGGAGTTCCTGCGGGGCAACACGTTCGGTGCCCTCGCGTTCTCGTCCTACGGCGCCTTCTGGATCTCCTACTGGGTCTACGCCAACTTCCTGCTCCCGGGGATCACCCGCGCGGGCGAGGCGAGGGCCGCGACCGGGCTGTTCCTGGCCGTCTGGGCGTTCTTCACCGGGTACATGGTCATCGCCGCGCTGCGCGTCAGCATGGCCGTGCTAGGCGTCTTCGTCCTGCTGTTCGCGACCTACGTCGTGCTGGCCGTCGGCGCCTACGGCGACTACGCGCTCGTCACCAAGATCGGGGGGTGGGTCGGGGTCGCCACCGCGGCCGTCGCCTGGTACACGTCCTTCGCCGTCGTGACCAACTCGACCTTCAGGCGAACCGTCCTGCCGGTCGGCCCGCTGGCCTGAGCCGCCACCGCTCGGTCATCGTCGCCCGGCCGACCCCCGGGCGGCGGTGAGCCGCGCCCTCATCCGTCAGCCGGGGACCCCGGCACTCCGTCACGACCAAGGAAGTCCGCCATGAGCACCACTCCCGAGCTGGACGTGCTGCTGCACGAGAACCGGCAGTTCCCACCGCCGCCCGACCTCGCGGCGCAGGCCAACGCGCAGCCCGACATCTACGGCAGGGCGAAGCAGGACCGGCTCGCGTTCTGGGCCGACGAGGCCAGGGGCCTGACGTGGGCCAGGCCCTGGGACACCGTCCTCGAGTGGAAGCTCCCGGACGCGAGGTGGTTCGTCGGCGGCGAGCTCAACGTGGCCGTGAACTGCGTCGACCGGTGGGTCGAGCGGGGCCACGGGGACCGGGTCGCCTACCACTGGGTCGGTGAGCCCGAGGGCGACACCCGGACCATCACGTACGGGCAGCTGAAGGACCTGGTCTGCCAGGCCGCCAACGCGCTGACCTCCCTGGGCGTCACGAAGGGCGACCGGGTGGCGATCTACATGGGGATGATCCCCGAGACCGTCGTCACGATGCTCGCGTGTGCCCGGCTCGGGGCCCCGCACACGGTCGTCTTCGCCGGCTTCTCGTCCCAGGCCCTGTCGACGCGCATCCTCGACTGCGACGCGCGCTTCGTCGTGACCGCCGACGGCGGCTACCGGCGCGGTGCCGTCAACCCCCTCAAGCCCGCGGTCGACGAGGCCCTCGAGAGCTGCCCCGACGTCGAGAAGGTCCTCGTGGTGCGCCGCACCGGCCAGGAGATCGGCTGGGTCGAGGGACGCGACGTGTGGTGGCACGACGTCGTGGAGGGCGCCCCCACCGAGCACACCGCGGAGGCGCACGACGCCGAGCACCCGCTCTACGTCATGTACACCTCCGGCACGACCGGAAACCCCAAGGGCATCCTGCACACGACCGGCGGGTACCTGACCCACTGCTACGCGACCTGCCGGTACATCTTCGACATGAAGCCGGAGACCGACGTCTTCTGGACCGCCGCCGACATCGGCTGGGTCACGGGGCACAGCTACATCGTCTACGGGCCGCTCGCCAACGGGGTCACCTCGATGCTCTACGAGGGCGTGCCCGACGCCGGGGGCAAGGACCGGTGGTGGCAGATCGTCGAGCAGTACAAGGTCACCATCCTCTACACCGCCCCCACGACGATCCGCACGCTGATGAAGTGGGGTGAGCAGTACCCCGAGGGCCACGACCTGTCGAGCCTGCGACTGCTCGGCTCGGTCGGCGAGCCGATCAACCCCGACGCCTGGGTCTGGTACCACACGCACATCGGCGGCGGTCGGTGCGCGGTCGTCGACACGTGGTGGCAGACCGAGACCGGCGGCATCCTCATCACGCCGCTCCCGGGCATCACCACGACCAAGCCGGGCGCGGCCATGGTCCCGTTCCCCGGGATCAGCGCCGAGGTCGTGCGCAACGACGGGTCGGCGGCCGGAGCCGGCGAGGGTGGGTTCCTCGTCGTGACCGAGCCGTGGCCGGGGATGCTCCGTGGCATCTGGGGCGACCCGGAGCGCTACCGCACGACGTACTGGGAGCGCTTCCCCGGCGTCTACTTCAGCGGAGACGGGGCGAAGAAGGACGACGCCGGCGACATCTGGGTCCTCGGCCGGGTCGACGACGTCATGAACGTCTCCGGACACCGGATCTCGACGACCGAGGTCGAGCACGCCCTCGTCTCCGACCCGCGCGTCGCCGAGGCGGCCGTGGTCGGCGCGAGCGACCCGGCCACGGGGCAGGCCATCGTCGCGTTCGTGACGATCAAGGCGGACGTCCCGACCGAGGGTGAACCCGGCGTCGCTCTCGTCCGCGAGCTACGCGAGCTCACCGCCCAGCGCATCGGCAAGCTGGCACGTCCCCGGCAGATCCTGCTCACGCCCGAGCTGCCGAAGACCCGGTCGGGCAAGATCATGCGGCGCCTGCTGCTCGACGTCGCCGAGCACCGCCGGCTCGGTGACGTGACGACCCTCGCCGACTCGACCGTCGTCGAGCTGATCAAGAAGCAGATGGAGGCCGAGCGGCCACCGGAGGACGACGACTCGTGAGCCGTCCCGGCGGCCGGAACCCCGGCCGAGTGGGCGCTCAGCTGCCGCCGGAGTCGCCGTCGCCACCGTCCTGCGGGTCGCGCAGGCCCTCGTAGATCTCCTTGCAGACCGGGCACACCGGGAACTTCTGCGGGTCCCGGCCGGGCACCCAGATCTTGCCGCACAGTGCGACGACCGGCTCGCCGGTCAGGGCGCTCTCGAGGATCTTCTCCTTGCGCACGTAGTGCGAGAAGCGTTCGTGGTCGCCCGGCTCCTGGAGCTCCTCACGGACCTCCTCGCGCTCGATCGTCGCCGTGCCCGTGCTGCGTAGCGGCTGCGGCTCGTTCTCGAAGGGGTCGGGAGGCATCGTGCTCATGTCGCGAGTGTAGGACGGGACGCGGCGCCCTCGAGCAGCCGTGCACCGGCCGGATAGGTGGCGAGGACCCCGGGCAGCGCGCCCGGGCGCCCGGAGAGCAGCACGGCCTCGACGCCGGCCCGCGGGGCCGTGGGGTCGGCCGCCAGCCCGAGGCGGCGCAGGGTCTGGCGGGCGACGGCGACCGGGGAGTCGAAGATCGTGACGCCGACCGGGACGGCGGCGGCGATCCGGTCCGCGACGAGACCGTAGTGCGTGCAGCCGAGCACGAGCGCGCGGACCCCCGTCGGCGTGCGCTCGGCCGCCGCGGCGACCGAGGCGTCGATGGCGTCGAGGTCACCGGACTCGATGGCCTCGGCGAGGCCGAGCGCCGCCACCGCGTGGGTCTCGACGTCGGCTGCGAACGCGTCGACGAGGCCGCGCAGGTAGTCGCTGGAGGTCGTGGCGGCCGTCGCCCACACGGCGACGGGTCCCCCGCCGGCAGCGGCCGGGCGGATGGCCGGGACGGTGCCGATGACCGGCACCGCGGGCTCGAGCTCGGCCCGTACGGCGTCGAGCCCGTGCACCGACGCGGTGTTGCACGCGACGACCACCGCGTCGGGGGCGTGCTCGAGCGCGGCCCGGGCGAGGTCGAGGACGAGGTGGCGCACGTCCTCGGGGGTGCGTGGCCCGTACGGCATGTTGTCCGGGTCCATCGCGAGCACGAGCCCGAGGTCGGGACGCAGCGTCTGCAGGGCGTCGGCGTAGGCGACGAGGCCCAGACCACTGTCGACGAAGGCGACACGCCTCCGCGGGGAGGACGGCGCGGACGGCTGGACAGAGGGCGCGGTGGGGCCGGTGAGGTCCATGGGTGGCACCGTCAGTTCATCGTCGGGTCGTCGGGGAAGCTCGCGACGTAGGCGAGGCCGTCGCGCTGGCGGCGCAGCACGGCCCGCCACAGGTCGTCCGGCTCGGACGTGAACGCGTCGCGCACCTCCGCGTCGACGACGTACCAGTCGCCCCGGAGGATCTCGCCCTCCAGCTGCCCGGCGTCCCAGCCGGAGTAGCCGGCGAAGATCCGCATCCCCGCCAGCTCGGCCGCGACGACGGGCGTCGGAACGTCGAGGTCGACAAGCCCGATCGAGCCGAAGAGGCGCTTGACGCCGAGCGGCTCGGGCACGTCTCCGGGCACCGTGACGATGCCCAGCGCCGACGAGGTGGACACCGGGCCGCCCTGGAAGATGACCTGCGGAGCCGTGACGACGCGCTCCCACCCGGGCAGGACCGAGTCCACGCCCGCGGTCAGGGGCTTGTTGAGCACGACGCCCTGGGCGCCGCCCTCGTCGTGGTGGAGCATGAGCACGACCGAGCGGTGGAAGACGTCGCCGCCGACGGAGGGCGTTGCCACGAGCAGACGGCCGGTGTGGAAGCGCGGGCTCACGGGCCCAGCCTTCCACACCGGCCGATCGGGTCGCCGACGCCGCGGGGCGTCGCGACGGGATGGTTCTCCGGGTCGCTCAGAAGCGGGCGCCGCGGCGGTTCGGACGCTCGTCGTCACCCCAGCGGGACACCAGGCCCTGGTCGCGGTCGCGGTCGCGGCCGCGACGACCGTCGCGCCCGTCACGGTCGCGGTGGCCGCCGTGGTGGGGGCGGACGCCGTCCCGCGAGCCATGGCGCGGGCCGCGGGCGCCGGCCGGGCCGCGTCGGTGCTGCTTCGGACCGGCGATGAGGCGCTGGAAGTCCTCCTCGGCGATCGCGACGCCGCTCGGCGTCGCGGCGCCGGTGGCCGCGATGATCGCGTCGCCGGGCGTCGCCCGGACCGGCGCGATGTCGAGGCCGGCGTCCTTGAGCTGGCGCTCCATCGTCTTGCGCTGGTGCGGCAGCGCGAGGGTCACCACGGTGCCCTTGTCACCGGCGCGGGCCGTGCGGCCCGAGCGGTGCAGGTAGTCCTTGTGGTCGGCCGGCGGGTCGACCTGCAGGACGACCGACACGTCGTCGACGTGGATGCCGCGGGCGGCGACGTCGGTCGCGACGAGCACCGGCAGGGTGCCGTCGCGGAACGCGCCGAGGACGCGGTTGCGCTGGCCCTGGTTGAGGCCTCCGTGCAGCGCCGCGGCCATGACGCCCTGCTCACGCAGCTGCAGCGCGATGCGGTCGGCGCCGAGCTTGGTCCGGCAGAAGACGACCGTGCGGCCCTCCCGGTTGGCGACCTCGGCGGTGATGACCTTCTTGTGCTGCGGGTCGATGAGGAGCACGTGGTGCTCCATCGTCTCGACCGAGGCCGTGGCGTCGTCGGTCGAGTGGACGACCGGCTCGTCGAGGTACTTCGCGACGAGGTCGTCGATGCCACGGTCGAGCGTCGCCGAGAAGAGGAGGCGCTGGCCCTCGGCGGGAATCCGGTCGAGGGTCGTCGTGATCTCGGCCATGAAGCCCATCTCGGCCATGTGGTCGGCCTCGTCGAGGACCGTGATGGTGATGTCGTCCATCTCGACGGCGCCGCGCTCGAGCAGGTCGTTGAGGCGGCCCGGCGTCGCGATGAGGATGTCGACGCCCTTGTTGAGCGCGTTGATCTGGGTCGTGTAGCTCAGGCCACCCGCCACGAGCTTGTGGCGCAGACCGGTGACGTGCACGAGCGGCTCGAGGGCGTCGGAGACCTGCATGGCCAGCTCACGCGTCGGCGTGAGGATCAGCGCGTGCGGCCGGCGCGGGCGGCGGGGCGCCTCGGCCTCGAGCAGGCGGGCGATGAGCGGCAGGCCGAACGCGAGGGTCTTGCCCGAGCCGGTCTGGCCACGGCCGAGGACGTCCTTGCCCGCGAGGGCGTCGGGAATCGTCGCGGCCTGGATCGGGAACGGCGTCGTGATCCCGTCGCGGGCGAGGCGCTCGACGAGCCGCTCGGGCAGCCCGAGGGCGGCGAAGCCGTTGTCGGCGGCAACCTCGACGGGGCCGTCGGAGACCGGCTTGCGCGTGGCCTTGGTCCACGTGTCGGCGTCCATGCGCTCGGCCTCGGCGTCCTCGAAGCTCATCGGGGCGCGGTCGGCGTCGCGGCCGGAGAAGCGGTCGTCGCGCTCGAAGCGCGGACGGTCGAAGCGCGGACGGTCGTCCCGGTCGAAGCGGGGACGGTCGAAGCGGGGACGGTCGTCCCGGCGCTGGAAGCCGCGGTCGCCGCGGTCGTCGCGGTCGAAGCGGGGACGGTCGTCACGGCGCTGGAAGCCGCGGTCGCCGCGGTCGTCGCGCTCGAAGCGGGGCCGGTCGAAGCGGGGGCGGTCGTCGCGACGCTGGAAGCCGCGGTCGCCGCGGTCGTCCCGGTCGAAACGGGGGCGGTCGTCGCGACGCTGGAAGCCACGGTCGCCGCGGTCGTCGCGGTCGAAACGGGGACGGTCCTCGCGACGCTGGAAGCCGCGGTCGCCGCGGTCGTCCCGGTCGAAACGGGGACGGTCCTCGCGACGCTGGAAGCCACGGTCACCGCGGTCGTCCCGGTCGAAGCGCGGGCGGTCCTCGCGACGCTGGAAGCCGCGGTCGCCACGGTCGTCGCGGTCGAAACGGGGACGGTCGTCGCGACGCTCGTCACGGCGGTCGTACGAGCGGTGCTCCTCGCGCGGGGCGCGCCACTCACGGCCGCCGACGTGCGAGGTGCCGGACGTGGCCGGCCGGGAGGTCCTCGTGCCCGAGAAGGAGCCTCGGGCCTTCTGGCCGGGAGCGGAGCCGCGGTGCGGCTTCTTGGCGGCGGCGGCCTTCTTCTCGGTGGACCAGCGGGCCTTCTTGGGCGCGCCGGAGGACGGGTTCTTGGACATGCGTGTTCAACTCTCTCAGCTCGAGCAGACTTCGTCTCGAGCCGTGAGTCACAACCACGACCATGCAGACGAGCCTCAGGCGCAGCATCGTCTGCGCCCCTTGGTGTACCGGTGCCCGGCATCTGTGCCGTCCGGCGTTCGGATCCGCTCCGCGTCGGGTGCCGGGCCGCGCCGTCGGCGCGGGCTTCCGGTTGGATGTCGCCTCGTCGGACGGGCCTGCCCGCCGGGCATCCCCGGCGCCATCCCCTCCGTCGTGATCCGAGGAGACCTCGGAGTCGGATGCGACGAGTCTACCAGCGGCGGCGGCGTGCCCTGACCACGAGCGCGAGCGCCCCGACCGCCACACCGACGAGGTCGACGAGGGCGTCCCACGGGTCACCGGTACGTCCAGGCAGCAGCAGGTGCTGCACGACCTCGCTCACGGGTGCGTGCCCGGCGAGCACCGCCACGGCGAGGCGCGGCGACGTCGCCCGGCCGAGCGCGTACGTCGGCACGGCGAAGACGACCAGGTGCACGACCTTGTCGGTCCAGCTGACCGGTCCCTCGACGGTGACGACGGGCCAGTAGAGGACGGCGAGCTGGACCGCGACGGCCAGGGCCGCGAGGACCACGGCGGGGCGCCGGTCGAGCGTCGAGGGGGTCGTCATGGCACGGGAGTCTAGGTAGGTTCGGCGAAGGACCCGCGCCGGGAACAGGGCACCACCACGCCGGCGGCGGACGAGGAGGAGGCGACCATGGGCAGGCGCACGGTCACGGTCACCGGTTCCGGGCGGGCGAGCGTCTCCCCCGACGTCGTCCGGCTCGACCTGCGGGTCGGTCACGACGCGCCGGACGTCGCGGCGGCCCTCGCCGGTGCTGCCACCGGCATCGCGGAGGTCGGGCGCGTGGCCCGCGCCCACGGCCTCGCCGATGCCGACATCCGCACGCTCGACGCGTCGGTGAGCCAGCGCTGGGACAACACCGGCACGCCGGTCGGCTTCACGGCCCAGCAGCGGCTCGGCCTGACGGTGCGGCGGCTCGAGGCCGTCGGTGAGGTGCTCGAGGCAGCGGCCGAGGCGGTCGGCAACGCCCTCCTCGTCGACCAGGTGCGGCTCGACGTCTCCGACCGGGCCGAGGGCCTGTCGCGGGCGCGAGACGCCGCGTTCGCCGACGCGCGTGCCAAGGCCGAGCAGTACGCGACGCTCGCGGGGGCGGCTCTGGGGCGGGTCCTGGGCATCGCCGAGACCGGCGCCGTGCCGGTGGCGGCGTCGGCGATGAGGCTCGCGTCGACGGCCCGGGACTCGGCCGGCGCCATGCCCGTCGAGGGCGGCGACCTCGAGATCGGGGCGTCGGTCACGGTGACGTGGACCCTGACGGATGCGCCCTGACCCGGGTGACCCGGTGTGACGCTCCCCTGACGCCCCTGACGCCCCTGACGCCCCTGACGCCGCGCGACCCCGCCGTCACCCCGGCGGCCGGAGCCGGACCGGCAGCGGACGTTCGACGGTGGAATACCTCGGGCCCCTCGTTCGTTGGAGGCGACATGGCAACGACTGACCTGACCGCCGAGACCTTCGAGAAGACCGTGCTCGACAACGACATCGTGCTCGTCGACTTCTGGGCGTCGTGGTGCGGCCCGTGCCGCCAGTTCGCCCCCGTGTACGACGCGGCGTCCCAGACAGGGGACAACGAGGGCATCGTGTTCGGCAAGGTCGACACTGAGGCGGAGCAGGCGCTCGCCTCCGCGGCCAACATCACCTCGATCCCGACGCTCATGGCGTTCAAGGAGGGCGTGCTCGTGTTCGCCCAGCCGGGGGCCCTGCCCCAGTCGGCGCTCCAGAACGTCATCGAGCAGGTCAAGGCGCTCGACATGGCACCGATCAAGGAGCAGCTCGCCGCGCAGGGCTCCGGCCCCGACGCCGCCGCGCAGTGACGCACCGGCCCGGCTGACCACCGGAGCCGGGCCTGTCGGGTCGTCCTCGGCGTCGCCGGTCTCCCGCCTCTGCGAGGAGGTGGCGGACCCGGCGTCGATGGGGAGGGGGGTCAGACGCCAGGTCCGCCGGTCTAGGGGGCCACGAGCACGGTCACGGTCGTGTGACCGTCGCGGCGCGCACGCAGCGCCCGGGCCCGGCCGCGACCCAGGTGGCCGACGTGCGGGACGACGACGGCCCACGCCTCGTCGCCGCGCCGGACCTGCTCCATGAGGGCGTCGAAGGCCCAGGGGTCCTTGTGGTGGCCCTCGACGAACACGGTGCCGAGGGTGAAGCCCTCGGCCTGGGCGAAGGCCTCGAGACGCGTCCTGGCGCTGACCAGCCGCTCTCCTGCCAGGTCGTCCTCACGGATGTAGCCCAGCACCAGCGGGCGCGTGCCGTCACTCATGACGCGTCCCCGGCTCGTTCCCGACGAGCACCCACGCGGCACTGTCGGGGGGAAGCTTCTCGCCGACCTCGGGGTCGCTTGCGTGCAGCACGTGGCCCTCGACCGGCATGAGCACGGGCTCGGACGTGCAGTTCACGACGCAGGCGAAGCCGTCGCCGCGAAGGAAGGCCAGCACGCCGGGCTCCGTCCGGAGCCAGCGGAAGTCGCCCGTGGCGATGTCCGGCACCCGATGGCGCAGGGCGATGGCCTCGCGGTACAGGTTCAGCATGGACTCGCCGGACTCGAGCTGGCGGTCGACGGCGTGGTAGCCGAACCAGTCGGGCTGCGGGAGCCAGGTGCCCGCAGACGCGCCCTCCGGTGAGAAGCCCCAGGCGCCGCTCGCCGAGTCCCACGGCAGCGGGACCCGGCAGCCGTCCCGGCCCCGTCGCACCCCGGCCGTCCGGTGGAACATGGGGTCCGTCAGCACGTGCTCGGGCAGGTCGATCACCTCCGGCAGGCCCAGCTCCTCGCCTTGGTAGATGAACGCCGAGCCGGGCAGCGCCAGCATGAGCAGCGCGGCCGCACGGGCCCTCCTGATGCCCAGCTCGACGTCGCCCATGGGGCCGCCCGGCCACCCGCCCGCGTACCGGGTGACCACTCGGGGCATGTCGTGGTTGTTGAGGACCCACGCCACGGGCGAACCGGCGCCCGCGACGGTCGTGCGGCCCCGGTCGATGACGCCTCGCAGCGCGTCGACGTCCCACGGCGCCCGGAGGAACTCGAAGAAGAAGCTCTGGTGCAGCTCGTCCGGTCGCTGGTACGCCGCGAGCTCCGCGGCGTCCAGGACTCCCACCTCGCCGATCAGCACCCGCTCCCGACCGGTGGCGGCCGTGTAGCCGTCCGCGATCGCGCGCCAGGAGCGCCAGACGTCGTGCACCTCGGGCTGGTTCCAGGCGTGGGCGTTGTTCGGGTCCCCGGTGATCTCGTCGTCGAGGGCGAGCTCGTGGTCCGGGAGCCCCTCGCGCTTGTGCAGGCCATGGGCCACGTCGATGCGCAGTCCGTCGACGCCCCGGTCGAACCAGAACCGCAGCACCTCCTCGAAGTGCGCCGGGACGTCGGGGTGGCGCCAGTTGAAGTCGGCCTGCTCGGGGGCGAAGGTGTGCAGGTACCACTGCCCCGGCGTGCCGTCGGGCTCCGTGACCCGCTGCCAGGCCGGCCCTCCGAAGATCGAGCGCCAGTTGTTCGGCGGCAGCTCCCCGTTGCTGCCCCGGCCGTCCGCGAAGTGGAAGCGCGACCGCTCCACGCTGCCACGGCCGGCGGCCACGGCGGCGGTGAACCACGGGTGCTGGACCGAGCAGTGGTTCGGCACGACGTCGATGAGCACCTTGAGGTCGAGCCGGTGGGCGTCCCGGACGAGGCGGTCGAAGCTGTCCAGCGTGCCGTACTCCGGGTGGATGGCGAGGTAGTCGGCGACGTCGTACCCGTGGTCGTGCTGGGGCGAGGGGTAGAACGGGTTGAGCCACATGGCGTCGACGCCGAGGCGGCGCAGGTAGGGCAGCCTCTGGTGCACCCCGTCGAGGTCGCCGATGCCGTCGCCGTCGGAGTCCTGGAAGCTGCGGACGTAGATCTGGTAGATGACGGCTCCCCGCCACCAGCCGTGGTTGCCCCTCGATGTACCGTCCACTGCAGCTGCCGATGTCTCGGGGTGCGGCGCCCGACGCGCGGGCGCGTCAGGCGCGTACCTGGCACTGGTCGACGTGGGGAGCATGGCCGCCTCGGAGGAATGTGAGCGTTAACCAACGCCCTCAGAATCGCCCGGAGCGAGCGGACGGGCATCCCGAGAACTACGGGGATGAGTACGGAGATCGGGCCCGTGGGTGGTCGCAGTCCGGACATTCCCGACGCGGACCAATGCGGACCACCGGCCCGGGCCGCGCCCTCCGGGACGGGCCGCGACGCCACACCCCGCCCGTGGCGGCGGTCAGCGCAGGTCGCCCTGGGCCATCCGGCCGGCGACCTGGCCGCGGGACGTGAGCCCGAGCTTGCTGAGGATGCTCGCGACGTGCGACTCGGCCGTGCGGCTGGAGATGACGAGACGTGCCGCGATCTGCCTGTTGCTGAGGCCCTCGGCGATGAGCCCCGCGATCTCCCGCTCCCGGCGGGTCAGCCCCGCCTCGATCCCGCTCGCCGCCGGACCCGTCGACGCCGCCGCGGTCTCGTCGGCCTCCTCACCGTCACGCAACGCCAGCGCCAGGGCCCGCTCGAGGGAGTAGCCGGCCCCCTCGGCGAAGAGCCGCTCGAAGCGGGCGTCACCCAGGGCCTCGCGAACCGCGTCCTCGGACCGTTGGTCGAACATGCCGTAGGCCGTCGTCTCGTCGACCTTGGCGCCGCTGGCCCGCCACACCGCCTGCGACGCCCCGAGCAGCAGGGCTGCCTTGTCGTCGGGCGACTCCAGGGCCGCGCACCAGGAAAGGGCCTGCACCCCGAAGCTCATCCCCGTCAGGTCGTGCATCGGCTCGAACAGCCTGATGGACTCCCGCAGCACGCGACGGGCGTCCTCGAGCCGGCCCTGGCGCCACCGGACGATCCCGACGCACCAGAGACCGTAGGCCTTGGAGGACAGCGCATCGTGTCGCTCCGCGATGGCGAGGGCCTGCTCGCTGAAGGCCTCGACGCGCGGGTCCTCGAGGAAGAAGGTGGCGGCCGACAGGAGGACGAGGGTGTCGAACTCGCCGAGCGGGTCACCGACCGCGCGGAACTGGCTCAGACCCCGCTCGAGGAAGCCGCAGGCGCCGACGAGGTCCCCCTGGTACATGGCCGCGTGACCGCGGCACTCGTCGATCCGGGCCCGCAGCAGCTCGTCGTCGAACTGCTCGGCCAGTGTCGAGCACTCGGCGAGCATCTCGTGGGTCCGGTCGAACTCGCCCGCGAACATCGACAGGTAGGCCGCGGCCCACAGCCCATAGGCGCGTCGGAGGTCCGGGGCGGGAGCCCGCTCGAGAGCCCGGACGAGGTAGCGGTGCCCCTCGCGCAGGAACCCGGCGAACCAGAAGTTCCACATCGGTGCCGCGATGTCGAGCGCCAGGGCCGCCTCGTCGGGGCTCTCGAGACAGGTCTCGATGGCGGCCCGGATGTTGCCGTTCTCCCGCCTGAGCCGGAGGAACCAGTCCGCCTGGCGCGGGCTGAAGTTGTCACGCCCGTAGTCCTGGGCGAGCAAGCGGTAGTGGTCGCGGTGCCGGCGGCGCATCTCCTGCAGCTCGCCCGCGTCGACGAGGCGGGCCGTACCGTACTGGCGGACGGTCTCGAGCATCTGGAAGCGGGCCGACTCGTGGCTCGTGGCGTCCTGACGCGTGATGATCGACTTGTTGACCAGACCCGCGACGAGACCCAGGATCTCCTCGCGGGCCAGACCGTCTCCCGAGCACACGTCCTCGGCGGCGTCGAGGTCGAATCCGCCGACGAACACCGAGAGCCGGCCCCAGAGCACCTGCTCGGCGGGTGAGCAGAGGTCGAAGCTCCATCCGATGGCGGTGTCGAGGGCTCGCTGGCGCGGCGGTGCCGTGCTGCGTCCCGAGCTGAGGAGCGCGAACCGGTCCTCGAGCCGGTCGAGGATCTGTGCCGGCGAGAGGGTCCGCAGCCAGACGGCGGCCAGCTCGATCGCCAGGGGGATGCCGTCGAGGCGACGGCACAGCTCGAGGACCGCGGCCCGGTTGGCGTCCACCAGCCTGAAGTCGGGCGCGACCGCGGTGGCGCGGTCGAGGAACAGCGCGACGGCCTCGTAGCGCCGGGGGTCACCAGGGTCCTCACGGCGGTCCTCGGGCGCCGACAGCGGCGGCACGGGCAGGATCTGCTCGCCCTCGACCCCGAGGACGTGCCGGCTCGTGGCGAGGACGTGCAGGCCGGGCGCCGCGGCCAGCAGCTTGCTGGTGAGCACCGCGCACGCCTCGGTGAGGTGCTCGCAGTTGTCGAGGACGACGAGCAGGCGCTTGTCCTCGAGGTACTCCGCGAGGTCGGCGGCGGGGTCCGCGGACACCTGGCGCAGGTCCAGCGTGTTCGCCACGGTGTGGGGAAGCAGCTGTGGGTCGCGGAGGGGGGCCAGCTCGACGAACCACACCCCGTGGGGGAAGGTCCGGCGCAGCTCGGAGGCCATCCGCACCGCCAGCCGCGTCTTGCCCACCCCGCCCACGCCGGTCAGGGTGAGCAGGCGGCTGGTGGAGAGCATGCGTCGGGTCTCGGCCATCTCCCGTCGTCGACCAACGAAGCTGGTCATCTCCGAAGGGAGCAGACCAGGCACTCTGGTGGCTGGCTTCACCCGTGGCATGCCGTCCGAACCCTTCGCCGCACGGAGGCCCGGAGCGGGCCTGAACCTCAGTCTAGGTCGGCGGCACCCGCTGGCAGGGCCACTCGGGGATCCCGCACCGGTGGCCGGCCCCACCGGTGGCCGGACACGACGGAGGGCGCCCCGGCGAACGGGGCGCCCTCCTGCTGACGAGGACAGCGTGATGCGGCCACCACGAAGGGTGGAGGTGGCGGGAATTGAACCCGCGTCCGATGACGAGAGACCAGGGCTTCTCCGGGCGCAGTGCGCTGTGGACTTTCTCGGCCCCAGGGCTCGCACGCACACGTCCCCTGACAGGCCCAGTCGAGAAGGAGTCCCGCGCAGCCCCCCGACATGACTGCGCAGCAAGTTCCCTAGCTGACGCCAGGCTCTGAGTCGGGAACTACCTCAGGCTGACGGACTTCGAGGCTCGCTCAGGCGGCGAGGGCGAAGTCGGTGCGCTTGGAATTGGCACCTATTGGTTTGCAAGGAGCGTTGACGAGATGACCTTGCATCCTCGGCCCGCTTCCCCTGGTGCGTCGACCACCGTCGAAACCGATCACCCCCATGGGGGCGACCGCATCACGCTGTTCACTTGTCAACGCCCGCTGTCGCGGGAGACCACAGTATGCCTGAGGAACGTCGCGCACGGCCATCGCATTCCCGGACCGGGCCCCCACCCTCTAGGCTGCGGCCACGACACGCACCCTCGCACGAGCCAGGAAGGTAGGTCCGATGCCACACGAGGTCCGGTCGCCCGTGGGCAGCGGCCCGGCGGACGCACCGCGGTGGCTGCCGGCTGCGGCCGGCTCGGTCGACACCTCGGACGAACCCGCCGTCGGTCTCGTCAGGGCGCCCTTCGGGGGGATCGTCGTGCCGGCGGTGCGCCCCGGTGACCACGTCGAGGCCGGCGGCGTCGTCGCCACGATCGAGGCGACCAAGATGGAGGCCGCGGTGACCAGCCCGGTGGCGGGCACGGTCGCGCGCCTCGCGGTCGGCCGCCACGCGCACGTCGCGGGCGGCGACGTGCTCGTCGTGCTCAGTGCAGCGAGCGCACCAGCCTGAGGGCCTCCTCGACCGACCCGGTGACGTCGGGCACCGGGAAGATCGTGCCGCGCACGACCCGCTCGTGGTCGACGACGAACGTCAGTCGCCGCAGCCGCGTCGTGCCACCGGCCCGGAAGGTGGGCAGGCGCAGCGCCGTCGTCAGCTCGAGGTCGGCGTCGGACAGCAGCGGGAAGGCGATGCGGTTCGCGGCCCCGAAGTCCGCCTGCTCACCGGCCCGCTGGGTCGAGACGCCGACGACCGCGGCACCGGCGGCCGCGAACTCGGCGAGCCGGTCGCGGTAGGTGCAGGACTCGAGGGTGCAGCCGACGCCGCCGGGCACCTCGTCGGCGCCGGGGAAGCCGGTGCCCGGGTAGCAGTACACGACGGTGAGCGGAGCGTCGGTGACGGGATCGAGGCCGGCGAGCGCCGGCACCGGGCGGCCGACGAGGTCGGCGACGCGCGTCGCCTCGGTGGAGTCCTCGGCGGCGAGGGCGCTCGGGCGCCCGTCGCCGAGCAGCCACGTGTCGCCGAAGTCCTGGAGCGCTGCAAGAACCGGGAGGGCGCCCCGGCCGCGCGCCGTCAGGACGTAGTCGTGCCGCCGCGGATGGTCGGTGTAGCGACGGCGGTGCAGGAGGCCGTCGTCGACGAGCGCCTCGAGCCGCTGGGCCAGGACCTTGCGCGAGATGCCGGTCTCGTCGACGAGCTGGTCGAACCGGGTGCGACCGCCGGCGACGTCGCGGAGCACGAGGAGCGTCCACGGGTCGCCGATGACACCGACGGCCTGCGCGATGCCGCACGGGTCGTCGGGTCGGGTCCGGCGCCGAGTCACTCGCCCAGTCTAGTCAGTTCCCAAAAGATACTCACTGTGGTCTGATGAGACGGTGCCCGCGTCGCCGTCCGCGCCCTCCTCCGCGTCCTCACCGCTTCGGTCGCTGCCCCGCGTCGTCTGGGTCCTCGCCGCCGGCCGGTTCGTCGGCTCGGCGAGCAGCTTCCTCATGCTCTTCCTCGTCCTCTACCTCACCGGTCCGCGCGGCATCGGCGTGGTGGCCGCGGGCGTCGTCGCGGGCAGCAACGGCGTCGGGATGCTCCTCGGCAACCTCACCGGCGGCCGCTTCGGCGACCGGTACGGGCACCGTCGCGCGCTGCTCTGGGCTGCCAGCGTCACCGGCGTGCTCACCGCGACGATCCCCTGGCAGCCGGTGTGGCTGCTCGCGGCGACGATGCCGGTGGCCGGCTACCTCGGAGCCGTCGCCGCGGTGAGCCAGGGGGCGCTGGCCGCCCTCGCGGTGCCGGTGGGCTCCCGGCGCCCAGCCGTCGCCGTGAGCCGCGCCGCCTCGAACGCGGGGTTCGTCGTCGGCCCGCCCCTGGGCGCCCTCGTCGCGGCGTCGGGCTTCGACGTCCTCTTCGTCGTCGACGGGATCCTGACCCTGGTGCTGCGCCACGTGACCTCACGCCTCCTGCCCGACGAGCCCCCCGTGACCGCCGCTCCCGACGCGCCCACGGGACTGTGGCGCGCCCTGCGTGCCGACCGGGCACTCGTCGTGCTGCTCTGTGGCGCCGTGCTCGTCGACCTCGTCTACCGCCAGCTGTACTCGACGCTGCCCCTGCACCTGCGTGACTCGGGACAGCCGCTCGGCCTCTACACGGCGCTCGTGGCGCTCGGTTCCGGCCTCATCCTCCTCCTCGAGGTTCCGGTGGCGCTGTGGCTGCGGCATCGGCCCGCGGTGCCGATCATCGCCACCGGGTATGCCCTCGTCGCCGCCGGCTTCGCGATCGTCGGCTGGCAGACCGTCGGCGTCGCCGCGGCCGCCGTCACGGGCATGATCGTGCTCACCGCGGGTGAGATCCTCTACAAGACCACGGCCACCGCGCACGTCCTGGACGCCGCCCCCGACCACCTCGTCGGTGGCTACCAGGGCCTCTACACCGCTGCGGCGACGAGCGGCTCGATGCTGTCGGCTCCCCTCGGGGGCGCCCTGTACGCCGCGCGACCGAGCCTGCTGTGGCCCGCCTGCGCCGTCGTCGCCGGGGCGGGCGCCGTGCTGGCCGCGGCCTCCGGCAGGCTGCGGCGCCCGGGCGACGAGGCGGCCTCAGCGCAGCGTCGGCAGGGCCTGGTCCGCGAGGAGGGCGCCGCGGAAGAGGTCGCCCCGTGACTCGAGCCGGGCCGGCAGCGTGCGGATCGTGAACGCGTCGGGTCGCAGGTCCGGGTCGTCGAGCTCGTCCCACGCGATGGGGGCCGAGACCGGGGCCCCGGCGCCGGCGCGCGGGCTGTAGGGCGCGACGAGGGTCTTGTTGACGGCGTTCTGGGTGTAGTCGAGCCGGGCCAGGCCGCCGCGCTCGCGCTTGTGCCACGACCAGCTGACGACGTCGGGCGCCACCCGGCCGACCGTGCGCGACACCGTCTCGACCCAGTGACGCGTCTGGGCGAAGTCGGGCCCGCGGGCGATCGGCACCCACACCTGGATGCCGCGACGGCCGGTCACCTTCGGGTAGGCCCGCACCCCGAGGTGCTCGAAGGCGGTGCGGTGCAGCCGCGCCAGCTCGACGACCTGCTCCCAGGAGGTGTGCTGGCCCGGGTCGATGTCGAACAGGGCGTACGTGGGCCGGTCCGGTGCGTCGGTCCGCGAGGTCCACGGGTGCCACTCGAGACCACCGAACCCGGCCGCCCACACGAGCGCGGCCGGCTCGTCGACGACGAGGTAGGTCCGCGTCTCGTCGCCCTCCGCTGCGGGGTTGTCCCAACGCGGCAGCCAGGCCGGCGCCTTGTCCGGAACCGCCTTGTGCCAGAAGCCCGGTGCCGCCGCACCATCCGGGTACCGGTGCAGGTTGAGGGCACGGCCGCGCAGGTACGGAAGCACGACCGGGGCGATGCGCGCGGTGTAGGCGAGCAGCTCGCGCTTGGTGACGGCGGGCTCGCCCGCGCGTGGCGGGAAGAGCTCCTTGTCGAGGTTGGTGACGCGCAGGCGCCGGCCGAAGACCGTCCAGTGCCCTTCGCGACCGAGGCCCTCGAGGGCGTCCAGCTCCTCGTCCGTCGGCCCGGCCGCCGCTCCCCCGAACGGGCCGAGCTCGACGGACGCCTCACCGGCCGGCAGGTCGGAGCGCCAGAGCCGCTGCGGGTCGGCCCGCACCTGCTCGTTGGTCCGCCCCGTGAGGACCGACGTCGGGTGGTCCTCCGCGTCCCAGCCGGGAACGGCGGACCGGTCGTGCTTGTGCAGCAGCAGCCACTGGTCGCGGTCCCGGTCGGACCCGCTGCGCACGAGGGCGAACCGGCCGCGCAGGCGCTCCCCGTACAGCTCGGCGTGGAAGTCCCCGTCGCTCACGGCACGGGCGGGATCGTCGGTGCCGACCGGCTCCCAGGTTCCCCGGTCCCACACGATGACGTCGCCCCCGCCGTACTCCCCGGCGGGGATGACGCCCTCGAAGACCTCGTACTCCAGCGGGTGGTCCTCCACGTGGACCGCGAGCCGGCGCACGTCGGGGTCGAGGGTCGGGCCCTTCGGCACGGCCCAGCTGACGAGCACCCCGTCGATCTCGAACCGCAGGTCGTAGTGGAGTCGACGTGCACGGTGCCGCTGGACGACGAACCGTCGGCGGCGCCCCCCGTCGCGATCGTCGCCCGCCTCGCCGGCCGCGCCGCGGGCCGCGCCGGCCACCTCGGGGCCCGGGTCACCCGCGGGCTCCGGCGTGCGCGTGAAGTCGCGCTTGCGGCGGTACGGCGCGAGCGCGTCGCGACGTCGCCGACCCTCCTTCGACGCGTCGCTGCTGGCCGCCATGCCCCGCCCGTACCCGATCGCGCCCCGGTGCCGCGGGGCCCGTGCCCCCGTGCCGCCCGGGCCGCCGGCGCCCCTCCGTCAGTCCCGCCCGGGCCGCCGGCACGGCGAGCGTCGACTGGGGCGAGACGCGCCATGTATCACGGCGAGGGGGTGCAGCACTGAGTGGCGCGAGCGTCGCGTCTCGGGGGCTGACCGTCAGGAGCCGCCACAGGGGTCTGCGCGACCGACCCGGCGCCCGCGCTCCCTGCCCGGACGCGACCGCGTGTCGGCGCGCTGCCGGGCGCCCACCCAAGGATGGAGACCTCCCATGCGTACCACCGCCAAGCTCGCCGTCGCCGCCGTCCTCACCCTGGCCACCGCCAGCGGTGGCTACGGCGTCGCCAACGCCGTCACCGGCTCGACGCCGTCCCCCTCGCCGTCGCCGGCCGACACGGCGGCCACCGGGGTCACGGCGCGCTCCGCCTTCGCGACCACGACCCAGCCGAACCCCATGGCGGTCTACGTACCGCTGAAGAACTGCCGTGCCGTGGCCACGGCGACCGCCGGTGGCAAGATCCCCAACGGTGCGACCCGGGACTTCCAGATCACCGGGACGACGGGGTTCCCGGCGCAGGGCGGCACCTCCGGAGGTTGTGGCATCCCGAGCTACGCGACCGCCGTCAGCGCCCGCATCACCTCCACGGCCGCGGACGCGAACGGGGCCTTCATCGCCTACCCGACCGGCACGCCCGTCGGGCAGGGCAGCCTCTACTACGCCAAGGGCGTCAACGTCACGACCGGGGCCAACCTGCAGATCGGCACGGGCGGCAAGGTCACGGTCAAGAACGTCCTCGGCCCGGCGCACCTGGCCATCGACGTCAACGGGTACTTCACGCCGCAGATCCAGGCCCACGTCGAGCTCGACGGCTCGCTCACCTCGGGCACGCCCCTGGTGACGGGCTCCTCGCGCACCGCCACCGGCGTCTACGTCGCCTCGGTCGCGCGCGACGTCAGCGCGTGCTCGGCCCACGCCGACCCCGACGGCTCGGGTGGGTTCATCTCCAGCGCGGTCCCGTCCGGCAGCACGGTGGTCGTCTACACCTACAACCTGGCGGGCAGCCCGACGAACATCCGGTTCACGCTCAGCGTCACCTGCTGAGGACGGCACGCGCAGGACGGCGGGGGCCGGCGGGAGACCGCCGGCCCTCGTTGGCCTGCCTCAGCGCCGCTCGAGGGCATCGAGGGCCGAGGGCATCGAGGGCATCGAGGGCATCGAGGGCTCGGCCTCACCACGAGCCGGACGAGGAGCCACCGCCGCCACCACCACTGAACCCGCCGCCACCGCTGAACCCCGACGAGCCGGACGAGCCGGGGGTCGAGGTGAAGGTGCCGGTCGAGGTCGTCGAGAACGAGTCGACGCCGTCGGCGATGCCGGTGAAGTCGGGGAATGTGCTGCCGCTCCAGACGTACCAGGTGGGCATGAGCAGCGGCTGGTTCGCGGCCTCCGCCGCCCGGGCGACGTCGGCGAAGGTGCGCGCCCACCGGTCGGCGACGCCGAAGACGACGGCGTAGGGCAGGTACCGGCTGAAGATGTTGCTCGCCTCCTCGAAGGCGATCTGGCCCGCCTCGGCCGTGACGAGGTACTCCTTGAAGCCGAGCGCCTGGGCGTTGACGGCCGACCCCTCGGCCGTCTTGGCGGCCATCTTGCCGCCGAGGAACCACGTGATGCCGCCGGCGACGACGAGCCCGGCCCCGAGGGCGAACCCGCCGCTGAACCCGGTGCCGAGCAGGGCGCCGATGGCAGCCCGGCCGTAGAAGAGGAGGAGACCACCGATGACGGCCAGCACGATGCCGAGTCCCTGCCAGAGCCCGCGCTGGGCCTGCGGCGAGGACCGGAACCAGCTGCGGCGCACGACCTCGCGGTACATCTCGGCCTGGATCGACCGCAGGGTGTCGGCGAAGGTGTTCTTCAGCTCGGACAGGCGAACGACGTCGCCGCGACTGCCGAAGATGCCGTCGAGGACCATCCGCTCGTAGGGCAGGAGGCGCTCGGCAGCGGGCGCCGGAAGACGCGTGAGCGTCCAGTCCGTGCGGCCGAACATGCCGCCGCCCTCGGTCTCCTCGATGCGCAGGAAGCCCCGCACCGCGAGGTCGATGACGGTGGCGGAGACGTCGATCGGGTTGGCGGTCTCGTCGATGACGACGCCGACCATGCCCGGCTGGACCCCGGCCGGCGGTTGGAACTGGACGGCGACGGTGTCCGCCGCCCGGCGCGTCGTGGCGGCCACGGTCGTGCCGTCGCCGGTCGCGCCCGTCCCGGAGGTCGGGCTCGCCGCCATGGTGGGCGTCGGTGTCAGGCCCGGTGTCAGGCCCGGTGTCAGGCCCGGTGTCAGGCCCGGTGTCATGTCCGCGTAGCGCTCGTCCCGGCCCCGCGTCCACACCAGGGTGCCCATGACCGCGAGCGCGATGACGGGCGCAGCGATTCCCCCGACCCACGCGGCCGCGTTGGCGGCCGGGGCCGCGTCGGAGCCGATGGACGAGGCGGCGTCGCCCTGCCGCACGTCGGGAAGGACGCGTCCGAAGGCGGTGGCGGGATACGACGCGAGGACCGTCATGGCATCACCCGGCCCGAGCCCGGAGGCCGAGAACGTCGCGGGGTCACCCGGCAGGCTCTGGCACGCCGCGTCCGAGCGCGTCTCCCCCTTGAAGCAGCCGACCTTGGTGGCGGCCGCCGGCGCGGTGACCGTGATCCGCACGGCGTCGCGCGGGGTGGTCTCGTTCGCTCCGAAGACGTTGTAGTACAGCTCGACGGTGCTGGCGCCCTGGCCGTCGGTCGCGGGCGAGCCGTCCGGGCGGATCGGGTTGAGCACGTCGTGCAGCGTGTAGCGAACGACGTAGACCTGCGTGCCGCTCGTGTACGCGTCCGCGCTGCCGATGCGGATCTCCTTGGCCGCGCCGTTGTCGCTGACGCGGAAGGCGTCCGGCGCACCGGTCGGGCTCGAGACGGCGACGTCGGTGAGGTCGTAGTAGCGGTAGCGGCCCGGGTCGTCGTTCCAGCCCATCCGCACGACGACGTCGCGGAAGATGCCGTGCTTCTGCTCGCCGCTCGGGAACCGCCACAGGATGGTCTCGGTGACCTTCATGCTGCCGTCGGCCTGCAGGTCGTAGTCCGCCGCGAACGAGGTCATGCCCTCGTCGCCGACGGCGTGGGCCGCCGTCGCCGGGCCGAGGACGAGCAGGACGGCGGCCCCGAGGAGCCCGAGGAGCGCGAGGAGGGTGCCGCGCGTCAGGGCCGGTCGGCGCCCTGCGGCATGCTCGTTCGTCGATCCCTGCATCGCTCCTCCACCGGTCGGGCCTGAGTGCATCCTGTCACCCGACGCGGCGGACGCGGCAGTGGTTCCCGGCGGCGGGGCGCCCGGGTCAGCGACGGCGGTTGGCGGCGCTCATCGCACGCTCGGCCTCGCGCCGGTCCTGCCGCTCGCGCAGCGCGTGACGCTTGTCGTAGGCCTTCTTGCCGGTGGCGAGGGCGATCTCGACCTTGGCGCGGCCGTCCTTGAAGTAGAGGGACAGCGGCACGATGGTGCGCCCGCTCTCGCGGGTCTTGTGGGCGATCTTCTCCAGCTCGGAGCGGTGCAGGAGCAGCTTGCGCTTGCGGCGTGGCGCGTGGTTGTTCCACGTGCCGTTGAGGTACTCGGGGATGTGCACGTTCTCGAGGTAGAGCTCGTCGCCGGTGAACATCGCGAAACCGTCGACGAGCGAGGCCCGGCCCATCCGCAGTGCCTTGACCTCGGTGCCGGAGAGCACGATGCCGGCCTCGAACGTGTCCTCGATGAGGTAGTCGTGGCGCGCCTTGCGGTTGCTCGCGATGAGCGACCGCCCCTTCTCCTTGGGCACCGGACCGTCCTTCCACTCGTCGACCGGGGTGCGCCGCAGGACGCGACGGCGGACCAACGCTACCCCGGCCGGCCGGTCACCACCGAGCGGGTTTGCGACGCGCCGCCGATGGACCTCGGGACGAGGTCGGTCAGAGCCAGATGCGGGGGTTGACCGGGGTGCCGTCCTCGTAGACACCGAAGTGCAGGTGGCACCCGGTCGAGTAGCCGGTCGTGCCCGAGTAGGCGATGAGCTGGCCGCGTTTCACCGAGCCGCCGAACCGGACGATGCTCGTCAGGTGGTTGTACGTCGTCACGAGGTCGACCCCGCGGTGGATGCCGTGGTCGATGACCACCTGGTTGCCCCAGCCGCTCGCGCGCCAGCCGGCCCGGATGATCTCGCCCGGCGCGGCCGCGTAGACGGGGGTGCCGCAGGGGATGCCCCAGTCGAGGCCGTCGTGGAGCATCCACTTGTGCAGCACCGGGTGCCAGCGCATCCCGAAGCCGGACGTCGTGGGGCCGTTGGCCGGGTAGGACAGATAGTTGGACGGCGTCGAGTCACCGGTGCTCACGGGAGGCGGGATGTGCGGCGTGTAGTGGTGGCCGCGCTTCTTGGCGGCGGCCGCCTTGGCCCGCTCGGCCCGGATCTTCGCCGCGCGCTCCGCCCGCAGCCGCGCCAGGCGCTGCTGCTCGCGGATCTTGGCCTGGCGGGCCCGCTCGACGAGGATCGCCTGCAGGCGGGCGGACTCCGCCCGAGCAGCCGCGAGGTCGGCGGCCTCGTTGGCCTGCTGCTCCTTGAGGTCCGCGGCGTAGGCCACCTGCCGCTGCTTGAGGGAGTCCAAGGACGCCTTGGCCGCCGCCGCGTTCTGCGCGGCGGTCACGGCGTTGTTCTTCGCCACGACGGCCTGGTTGCGGGCCTGCGTCGCGGCGGCCGACGCGGACTCGGCGTTGCGCAGCGCGATCTCGGCCTGGTGCTTGAGCTCGGTGATCTCGCCGCGGACGGAGGTGAGGTAGGCCTGCGTCGAGGTGTTGTCGACGGTCATCGCGGCGAGGGAGTCGATGGTGTCGCTCGCGACGGTCGAGGCCGTGTCGGCCATGACGAGCTTGTCGGCGAAGTCCTGCGGCGAGGTGGCCCCGAACACGAGGCCGAGCTGGGACTGCTGGTCCGAGCCCTGGAAGACCTCGGCGGCGTACGCGTCGAGGGCATCCTGGCTCGTCGTGAGCTGGGTCGAGCTCTTGGCGAGCCGCTCGGTGGCGCGGGCCTCGTTGGCCTTGGCCACGGCCAGCTTCTGGGCGACCTCGTCGTTGTGGGCGCGGGCCGCGGCCTCGGCGGCGATGGCGCGCTGCTCGGTGGCCTCGGCGGCCTGCTGCGCGCTGACCGCCCTGGCCTGTGCCGCGAGTGCCGACGCCACGCGCTGCTGGGCCACGGGCAGCGCCGCGTTGGTGCGCTGGAGGTTGACGTAGGCCCCGGCGAGCTTGGTGTTCGTCCCCTCGAGCTGCTGGCCGAGGGAGGCGATGCGCTGGTCGTTGCGCCTCTTCTGGTCGCTGACGGAGTCGGCGCGGGCCACGAGGGCGCTGGCCAGCGAGACGGTGCAGGCGACGACGAGTCCCGCGGCCGTCAGCTTGGTCGCGACAGGGACCCTCTCCGAACGCCTCCTGAGCCACATAGGTTTCATTGGTACCACACGCCTCCGCGGATGGGGAAGGTTCGGGACAAATTGCGCCCCGACGCCGACGTGCGCGCTTCGCTGGTCAGACCCGCAGGTAGCGGCGCAGCGTGACCCAAGACGTGACCGTCGCCAGGCCGATGACGCCCACGACGATGAACGGGGCCACGTAGAACACGTCGGCCACCCCGATGAACGCGGTGTCCGTCAGGGTCGTCGAGAGGAAGCCGACGACGCCGTAACGGACGGTGGCCCACAGCATCGCCATGGCCAGGACCGCCCCGAGGACGCTCGACAGGACGGTCTCCATGACGAACGGGAAGCGGATCGTGAAGTTCGAGGCACCGACGAGCCGCATGATGCCGGTCTCGCGGCGCCGGCTGAAGGCGGTCTGGCGGATCGTCGTCGAGATGAGCATGACGGCCGCGAGGACCATGAGCGAGGACAACGCGATCGCGGCCCACGAGACCGTGTTCATGAAGGTGAAGAACTTCTCGAGGAGCTTCTTCTGGTCCTGGACGTCGGCGACGCCGGGCATGCCCTTGATCGAGCTGGCGACGACGTCGAACTTGTCGGGGTCGTTGAGGTTGACGCGGTAGGAGTCGGCGAAGTACGACTCCCCCGCCCGGGCCAGCGGCGAGTTCTTGTACGTGTCCTTGAAACGCTGGAAGGCCTCGTCGCGCGACTCGTAGAAGACCTCCTTGACCGTCGGCTTGAGCGCCTCGAGCTCGTCCTTGATGGCCTGACGCTGGGCGTCGGTCGTGGCCTCGCCGGCGCAGTTGGTGTACCGCGTCTTCTCGGCGCACAGCAGGACGGTCACCTGGACGCGGTCGTACCAGTAGTCCTTCATCGTGTCGACCTGACGCTGGCCCATGAGGCCGAGCCCGAGCAGGTACATCGAGATCATCGTGACGATGACCACGGACAGGGCCATCGACACGTTGCGTCGCAGGCCGTTGGCGATCTCACCGAGCAGGAACTGGATCCTCATCGTGGTCCTCGCTCAGCGCTCGCTCGTGTGGACGGCCTTCTGCCGCCTGAAGATGCCCCCACGGGGTCGTGGCTCGTCGGCGTCTCGCCCGATGGGCGGGAGCGTGTTGTCGTCGGGGTCGTCAAGGCCGTCAAGGCCGTCGGGGCCGTCGGGGCCGTCGGGGTCGGCATCGTCCCAGCCGTCGGCGACGTCGGGCGTGGCCGGGGCAGACGCCGCGACCTGCTCGGCGCGCGACGTCTCGTCGAGCCGGACCCGGGGCAGGCTGCCGGTCGTGTAGTCGCTCGCCTCGATGTCGCTGACGAGGACGCCGTCCCGGAGCCGGATGACGCGCTTGCGCATCGCGTCGACGGTGACGGTGTCGTGGGTGGCCATGACGACGGTCGTGCCGACGCGGTTGATGCGGTCGAGCAGCTGGACGATGCCGAGGCTCGTGTCGGGGTCGAGGTTGCCGGTGGGCTCGTCGGCGAGCAGGATCGCCGGTCGGTTGACGAAGGCGCGCGCGATGGCGACGCGCTGCTGCTCGCCGCCGGAGAGCTGGTGCGGCAGACGCTTCTCCATGCCCGACAGGCCGACGAGGTCGAGGGTCTCGGGGACGATCTGGCGGATCCGCGACCGGCTGCTCCCGAGCACCTGCAGGGCGTAGGCGACGTTCTGGAAGACGGTCTTGTTCGGCAGGAGGCGGAAGTCCTGGAAGACGCAGCCGATCTCACGGCGCAGCGCAGGCACCTTTCGGTCGGGCAGCCGGTCGAGCTCGCGGCCGGCCACGAGGATGCGCCCCGCGGTCGGGTCCTGTTCCTTCATGACGAGCTGCATCATCGTCGACTTGCCCGACCCGGACTGGCCGACGACGAAGACGAACTCACCGCGCTGGACCTCGAGGCTGACCGCGTCGAGGGCGGGACGCGTGGTCCGCGGGTAGGTCTTCGTGACGTTCTCGAAGAGGATCATCGGTCGGGCCTCGGCTCCTGCAGACTGCGGCTGGGCGGTGGCCCGGCTGCCGGCGTCCGGTGGTGGCGCGGGCACGACGGCAGGCGGGCCGCTACGAGGCTACGGGCGCGAGGGGGCGAAACCCGGGCACCTCGCCCTCACCGGGCGTGGCGCGCCGTGCGGACGCGGCGGGAGGGCCCGCCGCAATGCGTCAGACCTTCGCGTCGGCCTTCTTCTGCGCGATCTGCCAGCGGATGCCGGCCTCGATGAAGCCGTCGATGTCGCCGTCGAAGACGGCGGTCGGGTTGCCGGTCTCGAACTCGGTACGCAGGTCCTTGACCATCTGGTACGGGTTGAGGACGTAGGAGCGCATCTGGTCGCCCCAGCTCGCTTTGACGTCCCCGGCCATCTCCTTCTTCACCGCGGCCTCCTCCGCCTTGCGCTGCAGGAGCAGGCGGGACTGGAGGACGCGCAGGGCGGCGGCGCGGTTCTGGATCTGGCTCTTCTCGTTCTGCATCGAGACGACGATGCCGGTCGGGAGGTGCGTCATGCGCACGGCCGAGTCGGTCGTGTTGACGCTCTGGCCGCCGGGGCCGCTCGAACGGAAGACGTCGATCTTCAGCTCGTTCTCGGGGATGTCGATGGAGTCGTCGCTCTCGATGAGCGGGATGACCTCGACGGCGGCGAAGCTCGTCTGGCGGCGGCCCTGGTTGTCGAAGGGGCTGATGCGCACCAGGCGGTGGGTGCCGCCCTCGACCGACAGGTGCCCGAACGCGTAGGGGACGTTGACCTCGAAGGTGGCCGACTTGAGGCCCGCCTCCTCGGCGTAGGAGGTGTCCATGACCTTCGTCGGGTAGCCGTGGCGCTCGGCCCAGCGCAGGTACATCCGCATGAGCATCTCGGCGAAGTCCGCGGCGTCGACGCCGCCGGCACCGGCGCGGATCGTCACGACGGCCTCACGCTCGTCGTACTCGCCCGACAGCAGGGTGCGCACCTCGAGCTCGCCGATGTCCTTCTTCAGCGTGGCGAGGTCGCGCTCGGCCTCCTCGAGGGTGGCGGCGTCGTTCTCCTCCTGGCCCATCTCGACGAGGGTCTCGAGGTCCTCGATGCGCCGGTCCATCTCGACGACACGGTCGCGTTCGGAGTTGGCGCGGCTCAGGGCACTCGTCACCTGCTGCGCCTTGTCGGGGTCGTCCCACAGGTCGGGGGCCGAGGCCTGCTGCTCGAGGTCGTCGATGGTCCTGGCGAGCGCGTCGAGGTCGGTGACGCCGCGCACGGAGTCCATCGTCGCGCGCAGGTCCTTGATCTCTTGCGTGAAGTCAACAGCCACGATGGGACAGCCTACGGCAGCACGTGCGGTGCTCGGGCGTCGTCGGGCCGCCGTCGGGCCGCCGTCGGACTCCCGTCGGACTCCCCCGAGGCGCGCGGTGAGGGTGGTGCGGCCCGGCCGCCCGGGCGCCAGTGCGCCCCGGTCGCTGCGGGAGCTGTCTCTTATACACATCTGACGCTGCCGACGACGGA
>NZ_JBNDHY010000026.1:0-39180 GCF_056755315.1 Monashia sp. HAY1-2A | reverse complement strand
ACCTTGACGCGATGATGCCGTCCTGCACAGCCTACGAGCATCTCGTCGTGGGGAGATGCCTTCGGCCACATCTACTATCAGAACCGAAACGAATCCTATGGTTAACCTCGACGTGGAGGCTCCACTGCTGTGCAGGCGAACGCCGGTCACCTCGGCGGGGGAACCCGCAGCGAGATCCACACAGCCTTGGCGGGCCGTGCCGAGGTGTTGCGCCAGCGGTGTGGATGCTCCGTCCGCAGATGCAGGGAGTCTCCCCGCCGGAGCCGGTAGGTGGCGTCGACCTCGAACTCCATGGAGCCGCTGACCAGGTACACGAGCTCCTCGCCCGGCTGCACGAGGGGCGCCCTTCCGCTGTCGCGACCCGGAGGGATCGTCACGATCGACGCCGAGAGCGCGAAACGGCCGAGCGGCCCGGCGAGGTTCTGCCTCGTCAGGCCGCCTCGCGAGGGGAGCAGGGTGGCGCGGTCGTTGGCGCGCACGAGCACGACGGGCGACGCTTCGTCACGGTCCTCCTCCACGAAGTAGGCCACCGAGCGACCGAGGGCCTGCGCCAGCCGCATCAGGGTGGTGACGGTCGGGACCATGGCGTTCCGTTCGATCTTGTGGATCGCCGCCGCGGAGACGCCGGAGCGCTCCGCCAGCTGCTGCAGGGAGAGGCCCGCGCCCTGGCGCAGGAGATGAACCTTCGCCCCGATCCCCGCGATGATCTCGTCCAAGGGTCCTGGCTCCTCACGTCGGCTCATGGCCCGCCGGTCTGCCCGAGTAGGATAGAGGATGATCCGTCCATCATCATGGAGGCAGACTGTCGGTCACCACACGGCGGCGACACGGACTCGCCTCCGACTCGCTCCAGGAGGACAGCCGGATGGCGAAGACACCGACCGTCAGGGCGGCGCGAGTCTACGACCCCCCCCCGCTCCGACCGATGGCACTCGCGTCCTCGTGGACCGGGTGTGGCCGCGCGGGATGCGCAGGGAGGATGCGCACATCGAGCACTGGTGCAAAGAGGTCGCCCCCTCGACCGAGCTGCGCACGTGGTACGCACATGACCCGGCGCTGTACGCGGAGTTCGCACGCCGCTATCGCTCCGAGCTCGACGATCCCTTGCGGGCCGCAGCGCTGCGGCAGCTCCGGGTGCTCGCCGAGGCGGGCCCCCTGACTCTCCTCACGGCGACCAAGGCGGTCGAGATCAGTCAGGCCGCTGTCCTCGCTGACGTCCTACGAGGGTCGTGACGGTCCGACCGGACCGCGGGCACGACCGGGCACCGTGCTGCCCGCACGCGTGCCTCTATCACGGGGCGCGGGCGGGTCAGCCCGGTTGACGTCCGACCACGCATCTCAGGTGTTGAACAGGCGAGGGGCGATGATGTGCCGCGGCAGCACCGTGGGAGCCGGGTGGGCAACCACCACGTTGATGCCGTCGGGATCGCGGCCGCACACGAACGTCACTCCCCCGCTGGTGTACCGGTCCGGGCCGGCGCCGTGCTCGCCCAGGACGCGCTCCACGGTGTCGAGTGCCTCAGCACTGTCCGTGGACCACATCAGACACTGCAGGCCGATGTGTCCCGAAGGGTGCTGCGCCCTGGACCCCTTTGCGACGAGGTACATCTGGAAGCCGTCCGGGCTGACCAGCAGAGCGGCCCCCGGATCCCGGACCGCCTCCCGGCAGGCGAACACCTCGCCGTAGAAGGCGACCGACCGGTCCAGCTGCGCCACGAAGATGACCGACGACACCAGTCGCACAAGCGGATCCACTGCTCTCCCACCGGCTCCTCGACCTGGGTTTCCCTGTGCCTCTCCCCAGGTTCGCACTGGGCGGGAGGGCCGGCAGCGTCAGCGGCCGGTCGACTTCGGAGCCGTTCGTTGCCCCCGAGCGGCAACGTCGCGCTCGGCGAACCCCCGACACACGGTGATGGTCGATGGTCCCGGGGCGCGGCCCGCGGCCAGGGCGCGATGCAGCCTCGGTCAGTCGGAGCCCAGCGCAGCACCTGGGCCGGGCAGCTCGTGTTCCGGCCATCCCAACAGCTTCGCGCCGAGCACCGCAGCGTGGAGGATGAACCGGTGCGAGGGCTCCACGGGGTCGTGCGGTCAAGGCCCTGACACGGTCCAGCCGGTAGGTGACGGCTCGAACGGACAGGTGCAGCCGCAGCGCCGTCGCGGTGTTGACCCCGCCGCACTCGAAGTACGCCTCCAGGGTGTCGAGAAGTGGCCGGGCGCCACCGCGTGCCTCGCGCAGCGGGCCCAGGACCGAATGGACGAGGTCGACGATCGCGGGCTGGTCGCGGAACAGGACCCGGTAGATGAGGAGATCCTGTCCTTCCACCACCGGGCTCGTCAGCTGCATGCGGGTTGCGGTGTTGAGTCCCTCCCTCGCCTCCTCGTAGGAGCGCGCGATCCCGTACGCGCCGGGGTGCGCCCGCCCCACGGCTACCCGCCACGTCCCTCCACCACGTTGGCGGCTGAGCTCGCTGTGGATGAGCCCGCCGAGGGTTGCCGGCGGCCTGGCGCGGCTGCTGCTTCCCGTCGATGCTCGCGCCGTGTCGCCGGGAGCGAGGACGACGACGAACCCCTCCTTCGTCGTCACGAGCACGTCCCGATCCCCGACACGGTCCAGGAGGACGCGTTCCAACGAACGGGTCGCGGCCTCGATCGACGCGAACCGCTGCTCGGGTCGCGCCAGGGCGACCTGGTGCGCGCGGGTCAGGTCCAGCCCGAAAGGCTCCGCGCGCTCCACCAGCTCGCCCAGGTGGGCGTCACCGCGAAGCAGGTCCTCGATGAGCTCTCGCCGAAGGGTCTCCTCCCACCGGACCATCTCGCGACCGGCTTCGGCATGTCCCTCGGCGAAGGTGGCAACGGCTTCCTCCATGACCAGCAGCAGAGCCTCGGCCGCCGACCGAACTGCTGCGCTGTCCCGTTCGCGGATCACCGCCGGCAGCTCGAGCCACACCCGCCGCGCCGCGGAGAGATACAGGTCAGCGCCCCTCCGCGTGGAGATCCCCGACTCGGCCGCACGCCGGCCCAGGAGTCGCACCGCCTCCAGGTCGCCGGGAGCGGGGCGTTGTCCGAACGTGGCCGCATCGGCGAGCATCGGCAGGTAGTCACCGAGGAACTCCTCCGGCACGTCGCCGGCGTCGCGGCTGGCACCCTTCGCCACAGCCTTCAGCCACTCGTCGTCGTGCGCCTCGGGAGGCACGCCCTTCCGGGCCGATCGGCCGGCAGCGGAGTCGCCGATGTCTGCCATGCACGTCCGTTCGCTCGACCGATGGTGCCCCACCAGTAGACGCCCGGTTGCCGGGCACCGGCAACCGGCTGCCGGTCGAGCAAGGCCAGCGGCATGTTGCTGGGGACCGGCAGCGACAGGACGCGTTCTTGGCCGGTCATCGACGCTGGCAGGCCGGCCGCTGTGGGGCATCGTGGCAAGCACCCTGACGCGTCCTTCTCCGCCAACCCACTCCGAGTAGAGAGGTGCTGACGATGGCTACCATCCCCCGGCCCGAGGACGTCGTGAACCCCGTGCGGCACGGAGCCGCGTCGTCCCGGCAGGCGTTCCTCCTCTTGCGCACCGTCTTCACGGTGGCCCCGATCATCTTCGGTCTGGACAAGTTCAGCAACGTGCTCACCGACTGGCCGCAGTACCTGGCCCCGTGGATCGACGACCTGGTTCCGGGCACCGCGCAACAGGCGATGTACGCCGTCGGCGTCGTCGAGGTCATCGCCGGCGTCGCCGTGGCAGTGCTGCCGCGTTACGGCGCGCTGCTGGTAGCCGCCTGGCTGGCCGGCATCATCGTCAACCTGGTGTCGATCGGCGACTACTACGACGTCGCGCTGCGCGACGTCGGCCTCCTCGTCGGTGCACTGGCCCTGTCACGTCTCGCGGCAGAGCACTCACCGCGCACCATCCGAAGCATGGTCAGGCGATGACGATGTCGCCTGCACGCATCGCAGAGGGCTCGCACGGAGGGGTCGGTGTCGACCCTTCGGCCCTGAGCAACCTCTCGATCCGAGAGCTCGTGCACCAGCTGGCCGCGACCGAGGACGCCCTGCGCGACGCTCAGCCACGGGTCACCGAGGGCGCGACCAGACCCGCCCCGGACCGACATCCGGTCCTGCTCCGGCAGAGGGCGCTGGTCCGCGAGCTCCGTCTGCGCCGGCTCGCGCTGCGCCGACGTGCCGGATCCGCTGACCGCGGTGTCTAGCGGCCACAACGGCTGATGCACCGGAGCCGGGGCTGCTACCCGGCTAGGTTCCCTGCTGCAGGATGCGGATGGCGTTGCCGAACGGGTCGCGAACGCCCATGTCGACGCCGTAGAAGTGCTCGGTGGGTTCCTGGGTGAAGTCGGTGACGCCGCGCTCGCGGAGAGTGTCGTACATGGCGCGAGCGTCATCGGTGGTGAACACGAGCCCGCCGAGGGCGCCCTTGCTGACCAGCTCGCGCAGGCGCTCGCCCGTCTCTTCGTCATGGAGGGGCGGGCCGGGCTGCTCCAGCGAGATCTCCGTGGCGTGGTCGCCGGGAGCCCGAACGGTCAGCCAGCGGTAGTCGCCCTGTTGGACGTCACTGCCCTTCTCGAGCCCGAGCTTGTTGACGTAGAAGTCGAGCGCCTCCTCCTTGTCGAGGACATAGATGGACGCGACATTCAGCCTGCTGATCATCGTGGTCTCCTGCGCCGTTCCGGATGAGACGACCCCAATCCTAAGGAGCCGCCTCCCGGGCCGGCTTCTCCGGAACTGCTCGACCGTCCTGGCCGCCCAGGGCTGCCGAGGGACGCAGGGCGGCCAGCTGGACGCAGTGCGGCGCCACGATCGGGCCGTGCCCCCTCCGGTAGGCGCTCGGGGTCTCGCCGACGATCTCCGTGAAGGTGCGGCTGAACGTCCCGAGGCTGGCGAAACCGACCGCGAGGCAGACCTCGGTGACCGTACGGTCGGTCTCGCGGAGCAGGAACATCGAGCGCTCGACCCTGCGGCGCTGCAGGTAGCGGTGAGGCGTCTCGCCGAAGACGGAGCGGAAGCAGCGGCTGAAGTGGGCGGGCGAGATGTGCGCCAGCGCAGCGACCGTTCCCACGTCGAGAGGCTCGGCGTAGGCGCGGTCCATCGCGTCCCTGGCGCGAAGCAGGCGCGGTTGAGGTCCTCGGTCTCGCGGCTCACCCACCAACGCTACGCGACAGGGTGCCGTCGGCCGGTCGACGCCGTCAGCGCTCGTCGAGCATGACCTCGATGGAGTAGTCCTGGGCTCGGTAGCAGTGGTCGCCGTACTCCACCGGGGAGCCGACGGCGTCGAAGGCCGTGCGCGACATCGTGAGCACGGGCTGTGAGGGAGTGAGGTTCAGGTGCTTGCGCTCCGGGCCCGTCGGCGGGCGGGCCCCGATGCGCTGGTGGGCGACGACGGGCTTGCCGCCTCGGGCGCGGAGCAGCGCGTAGAGCCCGTCACGCTCGAGGTCCTCGCGGCTGAGGTCGGAGTACGCCGGCGGCAGCCAGTTGCGCAGGATCGCAAGGGGCCTGTCGCCGTCGAGGCGCAGCCGGACGAGATGCAGCAGCGCCGTGTCGGCCGGCAGTCCCATCGCGGCCGCGGCCGCCTCGTCGCACGTCACCTCGTGGGTCAGCACCACGGTGCGGGGGTCCCCCGACCCCTCGCGCCGCAGGTCGTCGTACAGGCTGGTCAGCTCGGCCCGCCGGTGGATCTGGCGCCCGGCGACGGTCGTGCCCAGCCCCCGGCGACGCAGCAGCAGCCCCTGCGAGACCAGCTCCTGGATGGCCCGCCGGACTGTCGGCCGGGACAGGCCGAGGCGGTCCGCCATGGCGAGCTCGTTCTCGAACGGGTCGCCCGGCTGCAGGTCCCCGCATGCGATGGCCGCGCTCAGCTGCTGGGCCAGCTGGTGGTAGAGCGGGACCGGCGTCTCGCGGTCGATGCGGACGTCAACGGGCTTGGTCATGGCCGCAGGGTACCGACGAGCCCGTGCCATGCACGAAGGTGCTCATGTCAGCACACCCGTGTGTCCTCACCTCGGGCTCTTGACCACGAGCACCGGCACGTCGGCGTCGAGGATGAGGTTCTGGGTGACGCTCCCGAGGAACGCCTTGCCCACCGGGGAACGCCGCCGGGCGCCGATGACCAGCAGGTCCGGTCGCAGGTCGTCGACGGCACGGAGGAGGGCCGCGGACACGTCGGCGGTGTCACCTCCGCCGGCGACCAGGAGCACGTCCCAGGGGATGTCGGGCAGTGCCGCGGTGGTCAGCGCCTTCTCCACCGCGTCGGAGATGCCGGCCCGGTTCGCCTCCGCGATGTCGTTGTCGAGCGACTCGACGACGTGCACGACGACGAGTCCCGTGCGACGGTACGAGGCCTGACGGGCTCCTTCCTCGAGGGCGAGCGCGCTCGAGCTGCGGGTGTGGTGGGCGACGGCGACGCTCATGACGCCACCCCGCTCACTTCTGCAGCTCGTGCGAGAGCTCGGTGAGCTCGTCGCCGCCGGCCATCTGGCGGGTCAGCTCGTCGAGGGCCACCTCGGACCGCTTCTTGTCGAGCACGGCCTGGCCGAGCTTGAGGATGACGAAGTGGTTGCCGACGAGGTAGGCGTGGTGCGGGTTGTGCGTGATGAAGACGACCCCGAGCCCGGCGTCACGGGCTGCCGCCGTGTACTTCAGGACGACGCCGGACTGCTTGACGCCGAGGGCCGCGGTGGGCTCGTCGAGGATGAGCACGCGCGCCCCGAAGTAGACCGCCCGGGCGATGGCCACACACTGCCGCTGACCGCCGGAGAGGTTGCCGATGGGCTGGTTGATGTCCTTGACGACGATCCCCATCTTGCGCAGCTCCTGGTCGGCGATCTCCTTCATCTCGCTGATCTTGAGCGGCGCGAGCGGGACGGACGACCCGGTGATCTCGGAGCCGAGGAAGAAGTTGCGCCAGACCTCCATGAGGCTGACGACGGCCAGATCCTGGTAGACGGTCGCGATGCCGTGCGCGAGCGAGTCACGGGGGCTGGTGAACTGGACCTCCTTGCCGTCGACCTTCATCGTTCCCTCGTTGTGCGGGTGCAGCCCCGAGATGATCTTGATGAGCGTCGACTTGCCCGCGCCGTTGTCTCCGAGGACGCAGGTGACCTCTCCCGCGTTGACCGTCAGGTTGATGCCCTTGAGCGCCCGGATGGCACCGTAGGTCTTGCCGATGTCGATCATCTCGACGAGCGGCTCGCCCTCGTACAGCCCAGGATCGGCGTGCTCGTGAAGGGTGTCGGTCATGTCAGCCCACCTTTCGGGCGCTCGAGAGTCGCTTGACGTAGAGGTTGACCATCACCGCGAGCAGGAGCATGACGCCGAGGAAGGCCTTGAACCAGTTCGGGTCCCACCCGGCGTACACGATGCACAGGCTCGTCATGCCGAAGATGAAGGCACCGATGGCCACGCCGATGGCGTTGCCGTAGCCGCCGGTCAGGAGCGTGCCACCCACGACGGCGGCGATGATGTAGAGGAACTCGTTGCCGACGCCGTTGCCGGCCTGGAGGGTGTTGTAGTTGTACAGGTAGTGCATGCCGGCGAACCAGCCGAGGAACGCCACGGTCATGAAGAGGCCGACCTTCACCCGGGTGACGGGCACACCGACCGCACGAGCCGACGCGGCGTTGCCGCCGACGGCGAAGAACCAGTTTCCGATCCTGGTGCGCTGCAGCACGTAGGCCGAGAGTGCCACGAAGAGCAGCCACCAGATGACGGTGATGGACAGCGTCACCGAGCCGATCTGCCACTCGTGGGCGAAGATCCAGTTGAGCGAGTCGTAGCCGGCCATCTGGTTGATGTTGGGGCTGGACACGGACCCGGTGACGAGCTTGGTCACGCCGAGGTTGGCGCCCTGCAGGACGAAGAAGGTACCCAGCGTGATGAGGAAGCTGGGAATCCCGGTGCGCATGACCAGGTAGCCGTTGAGGAACCCGATCCCCAGGCAGAGCACCAGAGACAGGATCGCGCCGACCCACAGGTTGATCCCGAGCTGGTAGCAGAACATCGCGTTGAAGAGCCCAGCAGTGGTGACAAGGACGCCGGCGGAGAGGTCGAACTCGCCGCCGATCATCAGCATGCCGACCGCGACGGCAACGATGCCGATCGTCGAGGACTGGTAGAGGACGGTGAAGAAGGACGCGGGGGTGCGGAAGGCCGGCGCGACGACGAGGAAGAAGATGAAGATGACGACCGCCGCGACGAGGGCCCCGACCTCGGGTCGTGCGAGAAGCCGGTTCGACCAGCCCAGGGTGACCCGGTTGGACGCCTCGGCATGGGCCGGGGGCGAAGGGTCGGTTTTGACGGGGGTGCTACTCATGACAGCTCCAGTGCGGTTCGGCGGGGGCCGGGCTGGCCGGGCGGACCGGAGGGGCCCGGCCCCCTGGAGGCGGTTAGCGAGTGTTCTGCTTGATGAACGGGAGGACCTGGGCGATGTTCGCCTTGTCGACGAAGGACGGCCCGGTCAGCACGGCCTGGCCACCACCGAGGATGTTGCCGTTCTTCTTGAACAGGTAGAGCTGGGTGATGGCCATGTAGCCCTGCAGATAGGGCTGCTGGTCGATGAACCACTGGATCTTGCCGTCGCTGACCGCCTGGGCCGCATCAGGGTTGGTGTCGAACGTCCCGATCTTGACGTTCGCCCCCGCGGTCTGGGCCGCCTTGATCGTGTCGAGGGCCTGCGGTGCGCCGAGGGTGATGACCCAGTTGATCGACTTGTCCTGGGTCAGCTTGGCCTGGATGGCGCTGGTGACGGCGGCGTCGTCGGCGCCGTTGACCTGCAGGTTCTCCGTGTTGGGGAAGGAGTCCTTGACGCCGGCGCAGCGGTCCTCGAGGGCCACCGACCCGGTCTGCTGGATGGTGCACAGGATCTTCGTGGCGCCGTCGTCGGCGGCGCGCTTGCCCGCCTGCTGACCCGCCAGCTTCTCGTTGGAGGCGAAGTGCGTCAGTGCCCCCGCCTTCTGGAAGAAGTCGATGCCGGAGTTGAACGTGTCGACGGGGATGCCGGCCGCCTCGGCCTTCTTGATCGTCGGGATGAGCGCGTCCGGGGTGACCAGGGTCGTGGCGATGCCGTCGACCTTGGAGTCGATGGCGTTCTGGATCAGCACCGCCTGCTTGCTGGCGTCCGGGTCCGAGGAGTACTTCAGCGTGGCACCGGTGTCCTTGGCGGCCTGCTGCGCGCCGGCCTTGATGCGGTCCCAGAACGTGTCACCCGGCGTCTCGTGCGTGATCATGGCGAAGGTGTAACCGCTGTTGCCGCCGCCACCCCCACCGCCACCCGTCGAGGTGGTGCTGGGAGCGCCGCCGCCGCTGCAGGCGCCGAGGGCGATGGCCGCGGCCACGGCCGTGCCGGCTGCGACCGTCAGGCTCTTGCGAGTCCTAGTCGGAGTCATCGTTGAGTCCTTTCGTTGCGTCGCGGTGGCCCGGTCGCCGAATGGCGCGACGTGCTGTGACGGTGGTCCCGTCGATCAGGTGAGCCCAGATGCCGTGTGCCCCTTGGCACATGAGGCGTGCGGGCCGGAAGGGAGCCTGGGTCAGCTCGACCCGGGTGCTGTGCATGTCGTGTGCAGTTGCGAGGTCTGGCTGCGTCGCGTCCGAGTGGACGGTGTGGGGCGAGGTCCTCGCCCGAAGGGTGCGCGGGTCCTGGGTGAACCGCTGATGTGGTGCATCACCGGTGGCCACACTGGTCAGTGCGCCGTGGACGGCCACCTCCGTCGATGCGGGCCGGTCGCGGCGTCAGTGCCAGCGATTGGAGGATGCCTCTGGTTTGGATGCCCTGTCAAGCAATTGAGCAAACATCATAATGTTCTGACATTTGCTTGACAGGGCTGCCGGCGGGCTGGACGATCGTTCCACCACCGACACCACCCGAGGGAGAGAGCGCATGCGCATCGGACTGGCCGGAGTCGGCCGCATCGGGGCGTTCCACGCCGAGACCCTGCGCGACCTCGCGGACGTCGACGAGGTCGTCGTGGCGGACCTCGACGCCGACGCAGCCCGTGCGGTCGCCGACAAGCTCGAGGTCGGCTTCGCGGCGTCGCCGGCAGAGCTGCTCGCCTCCGGCGTCGACGGCTTCGTCATCGCCACCGCCACGCCCGGGCACGCGCCCCTTCTGCGGCTCGGCCTGCAGGCCGGTGTCCCGACGTTCTGCGAGAAGCCCGTCGCCGCGACGCTCGACGAGACGCTCGACCTCGCGCGGCTCGTCCGAGCCACGACCACACCGGTCCACGTCGGGTTCCAGCGTCGCTTCGACCGCGGGTACCAGCGCGCGCAGCAGGCCGTGGCCACCGGGCAGCTCGGGTTCGTGCACAGCATCCGGGCGCAGACGCACGACCAGGCACCGCCGCACGCCACCTACATCCCCACGAGCGGCGGCCTCTTCCGCGACTGCTCCATCCACGACTTCGACATCATCCGGTTCGTCACGGGTCGGGAGGTCGACTCCGTCTACGCCACCGGCGCCAACAAGGGCGCCGACTTCTTCTCGAAGGCCGGCGACGTCGACACCGCCGCGGCCGTGCTCACCCTCGACGACGGCACGCTCGTGTCGCTGTCCGCCACCCGCTACAACGGCGCCGGCCATGACGTCCGCATGGAGGTCCTCGGCAGCGAGGGCACGGTCGGGGTGGGCTACGACGACTCCCTCGCGGTCACGTCCGCCGAGCCGGGCGCCACCTACCCTTCGGGCCCACGCCACTGGTCCTTCATGGAGCGCTTCCTGCCGGCCTACCGTGCCGAGCTGACGGCCTTCGCCGCGGTCGCTCGCGGCACGCTGGCCTCGCCGTGCACGGTCGAGGACGCTCTCCAGGCCTTCCGCGTCGCAGAGGCCTGCGAGCTCTCCCGCCACGAGAACCGCCGTGTCTCGCTCGACGAGATCCCCAGCCTGTGAGGGACCCGGCCACGATGAGCACCCACCCGACCACCGCGACGACCGACGCGACCACCAGCCCGACCACGACGGCCAGCGACACGACATCGGACAGGGCATTCGACGTCGTCGCGACGGGCCGCACCGGCGTCGACATCTACCCGCTCCAGCACGGCGTGGGGCTCGAGAAGGTGCAGACCTTCCAGAAGTTCCTCGGCGGCAGTGCGACCAACGTGGCCGTCGCGGCAGCCCGTCACGGGCACCGCACCGCCCTCATCACGCGCACCGGCCAGGACCCGTTCGGCCGCTACGTACACGAGGCGCTGCGCGAGTTCGGCGTGGACGACGCGTTCGTCTCCGCGGTGAGCGGGCCGCCCACCCCGGTCACCTTCTGCGAGGTCTTCCCCCCGGACGACTTCCCGCTCTGGTTCTACCGCTACCCCATCGCTCCCGACCTGATGATCGAGCCGGAGGAGATGCCGCTCGAGGCGATTCGTGACGCGGGCGTCTACTGGTCGACCGTCACCGGTCTCTCCCAGGAGCCCAGCCGCTCGGCGCACTTCCGTGGCTGGGCGGCCCGCGGCCGCCGCGCCCACACGGTGCTCGACCTCGACTACCGCCCGATGTTCTGGTCCGACGCGGCCGAGGCCGGCGAGCAGGTCGGTCGCGCCCTGGAGCACGTGACCGTCGCCGTCGGCAACCGCGACGAGTGCGAGGTCGCCGTCGGCGAGACGGACCCCCAGCGTGCGGCCGACGCGCTGCTCGAGCGCGGCGTCGAGCTCGCGGTCGTCAAGCAGGGCCCCAAGGGGGTGCTCGCCGCGACGCGCGACGAGCGCGTCGAGGTGCGTCCCCACCCCGTCGAGGTCGTCAACGGCCTGGGAGCCGGGGACGCGTTCGGCGGCGCGCTGTGCCACGGCCTGCTCGAGGGGTGGGACCTGACCCGCGTCCTCGAGTTCGCGAACGTCGCGGGTGCGATCGTCGCGGGAAGGCTCGAGTGCTCGACCGCGATGCCGACCTCTGCCGAGGTCGAGGAACGCCTGGCCACCCCCGACCGGCACGCCTCACCGTTCGCCGGCGTCACCGAGGAGGCACGATGACCACCACGCCCGTCGGCGCCACCGTCCGCGTCCGCGACCTCACCGAGATCCGGGTGCGCGAGCCCGAGCGCATCACAGCCGCCTGGGCGGCCCGCGGGCGCCGACCTCTCGTCCGCGAGGACGGCCGGATGCTGCTCGTCGCCGCCGACCACCCGGCCCGGGGCGCGCTGGGGGTCCGTGGGGCCGGCGCCGCGATGGCCAGCCGCAGCGACCTGCTCGAGCGCCTCGTGACCGCGCTGCAGCGTCCCGGCGTCGACGGCGTGCTCGGCACGCCCGACGTGCTCGACGACCTGCTCCTGCTCGGCGCGCTCGAGGGCAAGGTCGCGATCGGCTCGATGAACCGCGGCGGCCTCCAGGGCGCCAGCTTCGAGCTCGATGACCGCTTCACCGCCTACACCGCTGCCGAGATCGCCGCCCGCGGCCTCGACGGCGGGAAGATGCTGACCCGGATCTGCTTGGACGACCCCAGCACGGTTGCGACCCTGCAGGCGAGCGCGCAGGCGGTCACCGAGCTCGCCGAGCGGCGGGTGATGGCCATGGTCGAGCCGTTCCTGTCCATCCGCCGGGCAGGCCGCGTCGTCAACCAGCTCGACCCCGACTCGACGATCCGGTCGATCCACATCGCCGCCGGCCTCGGCGCCTCGAGCGCCTACACGTGGCTCAAGCTGCCCGTCGTCGACGAGCTCGACCGCGTCATGGACGCCACGACGCTGCCGACGCTGCTGCTCGGCGGCGACCCGCAGGGCGACCCGGACGACACGTACGCGTCGTGGGGCCGGGCGCTGGAGCTGCCCGCCGTGCGTGGCCTCGTCGTCGGCCGCGCCCTGCTCTTCCCACCCGACGGCGACGTGGCCGCCGCCGTCGACATCGCGGCCCACCTCGTGCACGGCGCCGAGGGTGGTGCAGCATGAGCTGGCACCGGCCGCACGGCACCGCGTCGCGCGACGGCTGGGACGTCGTCATAGAGCCCGACACCACCGGCTGGGAGCACACCGGGATGTATGCCGGCCGGCTCGCCGACGGTGAGACGCGCGCTCTCGAGGCCGGGCCCCGCGAGCACGTCGTCGTGCCGCTGTCGGGGTCCGTCGTCGTCGCGGCGGAGGGGCCCGACGGCCGTCACGAGGCAAAGCTCGAGGGTCGCGCCTCGGTGTTCGAGGGCGCGACGGACGTCGCCTACGTCCCCGCTGGGACCGGCCTGGGCGTCACCGCGGTCGGGGATGCCCGTGTGGCCGTCGTCTTCGCCGTGACGCCCTCTGCCGAGGCGCGGTTCGCGTTCCGGCACGTGAGCGCGAGCGACGTGCCCGTCGAGCTCCGTGGCGCAGGCAGCGCCTCCCGCGAGGTGCGCAACTTCGGCGTCCCGGGCGTCCTCGAGGCGGACTCGATCATCGCCTGCGAGGTCGTGACCCCGGCCGGCAACTGGAGCTCCTGGCCGCCGCACAAGCACGACGAGGAGCGGCCGGGTGAGGAGACGCAGCTCGAGGAGATCTACTACTTCGAGGTGGCGCCCGAGGCGGGCTCGCCCGAGGCCGCGGCCACGGATCCCATCGGCTACCAGCGCGTCTACGGCACGGAGCACCGGCCGATCGACGTGCTCGCGGAGGTGCGGGCGGGCGACGTCGTGCTCGTCCCGCACGGCTGGCACGGACCCGCGATCGCCGCTCCCGGCTACGACCTCTACTACCTCAACGTCATGGCGGGCCCCGGCGAGGAGCGCGCGTGGCTCATCTGCGACGACCCGGCACACGGCTGGGTCCGCGACACCTGGGCCGACCAGCCGGTCGACCCTCGACTGCCGCTTGGAGGCACCCGATGACGCGTGACGACCAGCAGACCGTGCGGCTCACCGTGGCACAGGCCGTGGTCCGCTTCCTCGCCAACCAGTGGAGCGAGCGCGACGGCGAGCGGCAGAAGCTCTTCGCCGGCTGCTTCGGCATCTTCGGCCACGGGAACGTCGCGGGCCTGGGACAGGCGCTGCTGCAGAACGAGCTGGCCGACGGTGAGGAGCACCTCCCGTACGTCCTCGCTCGCAACGAGCAGGCGATGGTGCACACGTCGGTCGCCTACGCACGGCAGAAGGACCGCCTGCAGACGTGGGCGTGCACGGCGTCCGTCGGACCGGGCTCGACGAACATGCTGACCGGTGCGGCCCTCGCGACCGTCAACCGGGTCCCCGTCCTCCTCCTGCCCTCCGGCACCTTCGCGACGCGCGTCAGCGCGCCGGTGCTCCAGGAGCTCGAGCAGCCGCATTCCGGTGACGTGACGGTCAACGACGCCTTCCGCCCGCTGTCGAGGTTCTTCGACCGGGTCAGCCGTCCCGAGCAGCTGCCGTCGGCGCTGCTGGGCGCCATGCGGGTCCTCACCGACCCGGTCGAGACCGGTGCCGTCACCATCGCGCTGCCCCAGGACGTCCAGGCCGAGGCCTTCGACTGGCCGGTCGAGCTCTTCGCGGCTCGCGTGTGGCGCATCGCCCGACCGTTGCCCGAGGCCGTCGACATCGCCGACGCCGCCGAGCTCGTCCGCTCGGCCAGGCGGCCCCTCGTCGTCGCAGGTGGCGGCGTGCACTACTCCGGTGCCGAGGACGCGTTGCGCGCCTTCTGCGAGGCCACCGGCATCCCGGTCGGGGAGTCGCAGGCCGGCAAGGGCTCGCTCCCCCACGGCCACCCGCAGCAGATGGGGGCCATCGGCTCGACCGGGACGACGGCGGCGAACGCCCTCGCCGCGGAGGCTGACCTCGTCATCGGGATCGGCACGCGCTGGAGCGACTTCACCACCGCGTCGCGGACGGCCTTCCAGGGCGACGACGTCCGCTTCGTCAACATCAACGTCGCCCGTTTCGACGCGGGCAAGCACTCGGGCCTCGCCGTCGTCTCCGACGCCCGCGAGGCGCTCACGGCGCTGACCGAGGCCCTGCAGGGGTATGCCGTCGACGACGCCTACCGCTCGCGCCAGGCCGCGCTCTGGGCCGAGTGGGACTCGGCTGTCGAGCGCGCCTTCAACCCGTCGAGCGACGTCACGGACACGCTGGCCGAGGGCCTGCTGACCCAGGGGCAGGTGCTCGGGGTCGTCAACGAGCTGACCGACCCGCGCGACGTCGTGCTCTGCGCGGCCGGGTCGATGCCGGGTGACATCCACAAGCTGTGGCGCGTCCGCGACCGCAAGGCCTACCACGTCGAGTACGGCTACTCCTGCATGGGCTACGAGGTGCCGGCATCGATCGGCATCCGGCTCGCCGACGAGTCCCGGGACGTCTTCGCGATGGTCGGTGACGGCGGCTACCTGATGATGCCGACGGAGCTCGTCACGGCGGTGCAGGAGCGGGTGAAGGTCGTCGTCGTGCTCGTGCAGAACCACGGATTCCACTCGATCGGGTCGCTGTCGGAGTCCCTCGGCTCGCAGCGCTTCGGCACGGCCTACCGCTTCCGGGGCGAGTCCTCGGGTCGCCTCGACGGCGACGTGCTGCCCGTCGACCTCGCAGCCAACGCCCGGTCGCTCGGCGCGCACGTCATCGAGGTGCACTCGGTCGACGAGCTTCGCCAGGCCGTCAAGGAGGCCAAGGCGTGGCCCGCCCACGGCGGCCCCGTCGTCATCCACGTCGAGACCGACCCGAGGGTCTACGCCCCCGACAGCGCGTCGTGGTGGGACGTGCCGGTCTCCCAGGTCAGCGACCTCGAGACGACGCAGACGGCATACGGCGAGTACCTCGACCACAAGGCCACCCAGCGCCCACTGCTCTCCCCGCCTCGCGCGGACCGCTGACCCACCCGGCTGACGAAGGAGCTCGCCCCCATGAAGCTCGCCCTCGACCCGTACATGTTCCGTGAGACGCCACTGCTCGAGCTGCCGGCCCTCGTGGCCGACCTCGGCTACGAGTGGATCGAGCTGTCGCCGCGTGAGGACTTCATCCCCTTCTTCAACCACCCCCGCGTCGACGACGCCGGCGTGGCCGCCTTCCGGGCCGCGCTGCGCGCGGCAGGAGTCGGGGTGTCGTCGGTGCTGCCGCTCTTCCGGTGGAGCGGGCCGGACGAGGAGGACCGCCAGGCCGCCGTCCGCTACTGGAAGCGCGCCATCCAGATCACCTCCGACCTGGGCGTCGACACCATGAACTCCGAGCTGAACGGCAACCCTCGTCAGGCCGCAGTCTGCGAGCGGAGGTTCTGGCAGTCGATGGAGGAGCTGCTCCCCGAGCTCGAGAAGGAGGGCATCCGGCTCGTGCTCGAGCCCCACCCCGACGACTGGGAGGAGGACGGCAAGCGCGCCGTCGACATCATCCGCGGCATCAACTCGCCGAACGTCTCGTTCCTCTACTGCGCCCCGCACACCTTCCACCAGGGCAACGACTGCGACGGGATCCTCGACAAGGCAGGCGACCTCGTGACCATGGTCCACGTGGCCGACGCCTACGACCACACCGCGTCGTCGGGGCTGCGCTACATCGTCAACCCGCCCGGTGCGCAGGTCACGGTGCACCAGCATCTCGACATCGGCCAGGGCGAGGTCGACTTCGGTCAGCTCTTCGCCGGCCTCGAGCGGATCGGCTTCGACGGCATCGTCACCTCCTGCGTCTTCGCCTGGGAGGACCGCGCCCGCGAGTCGAGCACGTACATGCGCGACACCATCCGCTCCTACCTGGACAAGTGGGCCGCCCCTCCCCTGCTCGTCTCCCCCTGAGCCACACCACCCCGGCATCCGCCGGCTGTCACACCGAAGGACCACCATGAGCACGCCCACCCGCATCACCCACCTCATCGACGGCCGGCCGTGGGCCGGCACCGCCGAGCGCACCTCCCCCGTCTTCAACCCGGCCACCGGCGAACAGACCGGCGTCCTCGACCTGGCCTCGGCGGCTCTCGTCGACGAGGCCGTCAAGAGCGCCCGGGCCGCCTGGGAGGAGTGGGCCGACGCGTCGCTCGCCAAACGGTCCCAGGTGCTCTTCGCCTTCCGTGAGCTGCTCAACGCCCGCAAGGAGGAGATCGGCGCGCTCATCACCGCCGAGCACGGCAAGGTGCTCTCCGACGCCGTCGGCGAGGTGACGCGCGGCCTGGAGGTCGCCGAGTTCGCCTGCGGCATCCCGTACCTGCTCAAGGGCGGCTTCAGCGAGAACGCCTCGACGAATGTCGACGTGTACTCGATCCGCCAGCCGGTCGGCGTGGTGGCCGTCATCTCCCCGTTCAACTTCCCGGCGATGGTGCCGCTGTGGTTCATCCCCATCGCCATCGCGTGCGGCAACGCCGTCGTGCTCAAGCCGTCCGAGAAGGACCCGTCGGCGGCCCTCGCCGTGGCGGCGCTGTGGAAGGAGGCGGGCCTGCCCGACGGCGTCATGCAGGTCGTCAACGGCGACAAGGAGGCCGTCGACGCGCTGCTGACCCACCCCGACGTCAGGTCGGTGTCGTTCGTCGGGTCGACGCCGATCGCGAAGTACGTCTACGAGACGGGAACTGCGCACGGCAAGCGCGTCCAGGCCCTCGGCGGCGCGAAGAACCACATGCTCGTGCTGCCCGACGCCGACCTGGACCTCGCCGCCGACGCCGCCGTCAACGCCGGCTTCGGCTCCGCCGGCGAGCGGTGCATGGCGATCAGCGCCCTCGTGGCGGTCGAGCCGATCGCCGACGAGCTCGTCTCCAAGATCAGGGACCGCATGGGCAAGCTGGTCACCGGCGACGGTACCCGTGGCTGCGACATGGGCCCGCTCGTGACGAAGCAGCACCGCGACAAGGTGGCCGGCTACCTCGACTCCGGTGTGGCCGACGGGGCGACGCTCGTCGTCGACGGCCGCGAGGGCGACGTGGACTCCGACGGCGAGGGCTACTTCCTCGCGCCGACGCTCTTCGACAACGTCAGGCCGGGGATGTCGGTGTACGACGACGAGATCTTCGGCCCGGTGCTGTCGGTCGTGCGCGTCCACTCCTACGACGAGGGCCTCGAGCTCATCAACGCCAACCCGTACGGCAACGGCACGGCGATCTTCACCAACGACGGCGGAGCGGCCCGCACGTTCCAGCGGAACGTCGAGGTCGGCATGGTCGGCGTCAACGTGCCGATCCCGGTGCCGGTGTCGTACTACTCGTTCGGCGGCTGGAAGAGCTCGCTCTTCGGCGACACGCACGCGCACGGCATCGAGGGTGTCCACTTCTTCACGCGCGGCAAGGTCGTGACGTCGCGCTGGCTCGACCCGAGCCACGGCGGCCTCAACCTCGGCTTTCCCCAGAACGACTGAGCCACAAGGCCTTTGCACGAGCCCCGGAAGAGAAGACCGGACCGATGACATTCCCCACGGCGTTGCCCGCACCGCGCACGCCGGACCCGATGGATGCCCCGCCGCTGCGGTGGGGCGTCCTCGGGACGGGCTGGATCGCGCAGCGCTTCTGCGACGCGATGGTGCGGCACACGCGCCAGCGCGTGCTCGCCGTCGGGTCGAGGACGCGCGAGGGAGCCGACACGTTCGCCGACGACCTCGTCGTGCGCAACGCCGGCGTGGACACGGGCCGGCCCGTGGAGCGCCCTAAGGCGTACGGATCGTACGAGGCACTCGTCGCCGACCCCGACGTCGACCTCGTCTACGTCGCGACTCCGCACCACCTGCACCTGCCGCACGGGCGCCTCGCGCTCGAGGCAGGCAAGGCGACGGTCGTCGAGAAGCCGATGGGCATCTCGGCGGCGGAGGTGGCCTCGCTCGAGGCCCTGGCGTCGGCGCGGGGGCTCTTCCTCATGGAGGCGCTGTGGTCGGCCCACCTGCCGAAGTTCGACGTCATCCGCCAGCTGCTGGACGACGGCGCCCTCGGCACGGTGCACTCCGTCCAGGCCGACCTCGGTGAGCACTTCGGGCCCGAGCACCGGATCATGCGCGCCGACCTCTTCGGTGGTCCGCGGTACGACCTGCTGACCTACCCGCTGTGGTTCGCGCGCTGGGTCCTCGGCGACCTCGACGAGGTCACCGAGGTCGTGACGCCGGCCCCGGCGTCGCTGAGCCCGGACCGCGTCGAGGGGCAGATCGCCGTGTCGGCGCGGTCGGCATCGGGTGGCGTCGCCTCGCTGTTCGCGACGATCCTCGGCGACACCCCGACGACCGCGACCGTCGTCGGCTCGGCCGCGACGCTGCGCATCGACGGACCCTTCTACCAGCCGGGCGGCTTCACGCTGCGCGCGCACGACGGCCGCGAGCTGCGGTACGACGAGCCGCGCATCGGCCACGCCGGGCTCCACCACGAGGCGGCGGCGGCAGCGCGCGCCGTCCCAGCCGGGCGCAGTGCCGCCCACCACCAGACCACCGGGTGACCCGCGGCGAGGGAGCCGCAACCCGAGGAAGCGAGAGGAAGCACCATGGCCGAGTCCAAGGCCCGCAACACCGACGATCGCTACAGCAAGCTGACGATCGGCGTGTGCCCCGACCAGTGGGGCGTCTGGTTCCCCGAGGACGACAAGCAGATCCATTGGGAGACAGCGCTCGACGAGATGGCCGAGGCCGGCTTCTCGGTCATGGAGACCGGCCCGTTCGGCTACTTCCCCAAGGATCCGAAGCGCCTCCAGGAGGAGATGGACAAGCGCGGCTTCCGCGTCGTCGCCGGTACCGGATGGGGCATCCTGCACCGGCCGGAGGCCTGGGCCGACACGGAGAAGACCTTCCGCGAGATCGCCGAGACGCACGCCGCGGTCGGCGCGGAGTACATCGTCCACCTGCCGCCACTCTTCCGCGACGACAAGACGTGGGAGTTCACCGACGACCGCGTCCTGTCGACCGAGGCCTGGAACGCCTACATCGCCAACGCCGACCGGCTCGGACGCATCATGAAGGAGGACTACGGCCTCCGGATGGTGCTGCACCCGCACGGTGACAGCCACATCGAGACGCCCGAGGACATCGACCGCATCTTCCAGGCGACCGACCCCGACTACGTCGGCTTCTGCCTCGACACGGGCCACGTCGTCTACGGCGGCGGCGACCCGGTGGAGCTGTGCCGCAGGTACCCCGAGCGCATCTCCTACGTGCACATCAAGGCGATGGACGAGGGCCTGGTCAAGCAGGCCCACGACGAGGACTGGCCCTTCGGCCTGGCCGTCGCCAAGGGCTGCTCCGTCGCCCCGCCTGCCGGCGCGCCGGACATGCCCTCGCTCGTCGAGGCCCTCGCCGACCTCGACAAGGAGCTCTACGTCGTCTGCGAGCAGGACATGTATCCCTGCGACCCGTCCTACCCGCTGCCCAACGCGATCCAGACGCGCGAGTACCTCGCCTCCATCGGCCTCGGCCTCAAGTGACGAAGGAGTCACAGGACATGACCGTTCGCATCGGGATGATCGGCCCCGGCGGGATGGGCCAGGCCCACATCGACCGCATCCACAGCGTCATCGCGGGCGGTCGTGTCGTCGCCGTGAGCGACGTCGACGAGGTCCGGGCCAAGGAGGTCGCCGAACGGATCGGGGGGACGTCCTACGCGACGTCGGCCGACCTCATCGGCTCGGACGAGGTCGACGCGGTGATGATCTGCAGCTACGGACCTGCGCACGAGGTCGACGTGCTGGCGGCGGTCGCCGTGGGCAAGCCGGTCTTCTGCGAGAAGCCGCTGACGCCGACCGCCGAGGCGGCGCTGCGCATCATGGAGGCGGAGCAGGCCGTCGGACGGCGCCTGGTGACCGTCGGGTTCATGCGACGCTTCGACCACGGCTACCGACAGATGAAGGCGCTGCTCGACTCGGGGGAGCTCGGCGAGACGCTCATGGTGCACTGCGCGCACCGCAACCCCACGGTGCCCGCGCACTACACGTGGGACATGGCCATCAACGACACGGCGATCCACGAGATCGACACGATGCGTTGGCTGCTCGGCGAGGAGTTCGTCTCCGCGCGGGTCGACAAGCCGAAGAAGACGTCCCTGCGGTTCGAGCACCTGCAGGACCCCCTGGTGCTGGTCCTCGAGACCGAGTCGGGCGTACGCGTCGACGACGAGATCTTCGTCAACTGCCAGTTCGGCTACGACATCCGCTGCGAGGCCGTGGCCGAGAAGGGCACGGTGTCGCTCGCCGACCAGAACGCCGTCGAGGTGCGCGACGGCTCGGGCCACCGCAACGCGATCAGCACCGACCACAACGACCGCTTCCGGGGCGCGTTCGTCACCGAGGTCCAGGAGTGGATCGACGCGGTGGCGCGCGGCGAGCACACCGGCTCCACGTCGTGGGACGGGTATGCCGCAGCGTGCGTCTGCGACGCCGGCGTCAAGGCCCTGACCGATGACGGCGTCGTCAAGGTCGAGATGATCGACAAGCCCGCCTTCTACGCCTGAGGCCGCGCGAAACAGGCCCCTGCGCACGAAACGGGTTCGGTCCGGCGGCCTGTCGCCGGACCGAACCCGTCATGGGCCGCCCTCCGCCCTCGACACCGCCCTCAGCACGGTGGCGGGGCGGTGCTGGCGCGGATGACGAGCTCGGGCTCGACAACGGCACCGACGGCTTCGGCGCTCCCGTTCACCTCCACCTCGTCGAGCCGTGACGTCACGGCGCGGACGGCCTCGGCACCGAGCCTCGCGGCGTCCTGGCGGACCGTCGTCAGCGCCACGTGCGGGTAGCCGGCCTGCTCGATGTCGTCGAACCCGACGACCGACACGTCGCGCGGCACCCGCAGCCCCGCCTGGCGCACGACGTCGATGAAACCCAGGGCGCACCGGTCGTTGAACGCGGCCACGGCGGTGGGCTGCTCGCTCCCGAGCTCGAGGAACGCCTGGCCCGCCCGGGCCCCGTCCAGCTCCGTCAGGCCTCCTGGGAGGAGCGTCCCCTGCGCGCCGGTCCCCCTGCCCATGCCACGGCGAAACCCCAGTCGCCGTTCGGCCGCGCCCGGCGCACGGCCTCCGTCGAGCGCGGCGATGCGCTCATGGCCGATCTGACGCAGGTGCTCGACCGCCAACCGCGACCCCAGTGCGTCGTCGGTGCGCACCACCCCGACTCCCCGAGCACGGACGGGCCGCAGCACGCTGGCAACCGCCACCCGTTCGGCGAGCCGCGCCATGGCACCCGGTGCGAGGCCGCTCCCCACGAGAAGGAGCCCCTCGCACCGCTCGGCGAGCAGCGTGTCGACCGCATCCGTGTCGGACCGGTCGGCGGTGACGCCGCTCAGCACCACCTCGTACCCGGCCGCGTCGGCCTCGGTGTAGAGGCTGCGGATCACCTCGCCGTGGAAGGCGTGTCCCACGGCGAAGGTGACACCCAGAGTCCGCGTCCGGCCGCGGCCGAGCCGACTGGCGCGCGTGTCCGGCCGGTAGTCCAGGTCGGCGGCCGCGGCGAGCACGCGGGCCCGCGTCTCCTCGGAGGCCCCGGCGACGCCGCGGAACACGATCGACACGAGCGCGCGCGACACTCCGGCTCGTGCCGCCACGTCCTCCATCGTCACGCGTGCGGTCGCCATGCGTCCGAAGTGTAGAGCGCTCCAGACGATTCTGCGGTGATCTCTTGACGGCGACTCGGCATTGGCCCCACCATCGGACTAGAGCGCTCTAGTCCAGGAGCGAAAGGAGCCCCCCGTGACCGCCCCAGGTCCAGTACGCGTCGGCCTCATCGGCGCCGGCCGCATCGGCACCCACCACGCCACGACCCTCGCCCGTCGACTCCCCGAGGCCGAGCTCGTCGCCGTCGCGGACCCGTTCGAGGCGTCCGCCCGGCGCCTCGGTGATGACCTCGGGGTCGAGTGGCTCACCGACCCCCAGGCCCTCCTCGACGACCCGCGCATCGAGGCCGTCGCCATCACCTGTGCCAGCACGGCACACGCCGACCTCGTCGTGGCCGCGGCCCGCGCCGGCAAGGCGGTCTTCGTCGAGAAGCCGATGGCCATGACACTCGCCGACGCCGACCGCGCCATCGCCGCCGTCGAGCAGGCCGGCGTCCCGCTGCAGGTCGGCTTCAACCGCCGCTTCGCCCGCGACTTCGCCACCGCCCACGACGCGGTCGCTGCCGGACGTGTCGGCACCCCGCAGCTGCTCCGCTCGCTGACGCGCGACCCCGGCCTGGCCGACCCCGGCGCCGTCCCGCCGTGGACGATCTTCACCCAGACCCTCATCCACGACTTCGACGCGCTCAACTGGTTCAACGCCGGCGCCCGGGCCGTCGAGGTCAGTGTCATGGCCGACGCCCTCGTCGCGCCGGACTTCAAGGGTGCAGGCCTGCTCGACACCGCGGTCGTCACGATCCGCTACGACAACGGTGCCATCGGCGTCGCCGAGGCCAGCTTCTCGGCGGCCTACGGCTACGACGTCCGCGGCGAGGTCTTCGGCTCGGCCGGCATGGTGCAGGCAGGTGGCGCCGCGCACCTGACGACGAGCCTCTGGACCGTCGACGGCCTCTCGGCGCCGACCGCACGCACGGACACCGATCTGTTCGCCGACGCGTATGCCGCCGAGCTGGCTGCGTTCTGCACGGCCGTGCGCGCCGGCACCCCCACGGTGGTCGACGGCCACGACGCGCGCGCAGCCCTGCGGATCGCCCTGGCCTGCATCGAGGGCGTGCAGGGCGGCACCACCGTCACGATCCGCGACGACGACCGCGAGGTCGTCGCATGAGCGCCGCGACGCCCGGCGACGCAGGGCCGTTCACCCTCGCCGTGAGCTCCGAGATGGTCTTCCTCGACCTGCCCGTGACCGAGCGGGTCCGCAGGATCCACCAGCTCGGCTTCGCCGTCGAGATCTGGGACTGGACGCGCCACGACGTGGACGCGCTGGAGGCGCTCCGGCAGGAGGGCGTCGTCTTCTCGTCGATGACCGGCTACGTGCGAGGGCGCCTCGCCGACCGCGATGGCGCCGACGAGCTGCTGGCGACGGCCGCCGAGTCGGTGCCCGTCGCCGCGCGCCTCGGCATCCCCCGCCTCAACCTGCACGGGACCGGCCTCGACGACAAGGGGTTCCCGGTCCGGCCGACCCACGAGGTGACGGGGGCGATGTGGCTGCAGGCCCGGGAGACCCTGAGCCGGGTCGCCGAGCTCGGCGAGCGCGAGGGCGTGCAGTTCGTCCTCGAGAACCTCAACACCGACGTCGACCACCCCGGCACACCGTTCGCCCGCGCTGCCGACTGCCTGGCGCTCGTCGAGGCGGTCGACAGCCCGCACCTGCGGCTCATGCTCGACCTCTACCACGCCCAGATCGGCGAGGGGAACCTCATCGAGCTGTGCCGGCGGGCCCTGCCGTGGATCGGCGAGGTCCAGGTCGCCGACGTGCCGGGGCGCTGCGAGCCCGGGACCGGCGAGATCGCGTACCCCGCCGTGGCTCGCGCGCTCGCCGACATGGGCTACCGAGGCACCGTCGGCCTCGAGGCCTGGGCCTCGGGCGCCCCGGAGCTCGCCCTCAAGCGGTTCCGCGACGCCTTCACCCTCTGTCAGCCGGGCGCGCGCCCGGTCAGACCGTGAAGCTCACGCCCTGGGCGAGGGGAAGCTCGCCGGAGTAGTTGACCGTGTTCGTCGCGCGGCGCATGTACGCACGCCAGGCGTCTGATCCCGACTCGCGTCCGCCGCCGGTCTCCTTCTCGCCGCCGAAGGCGCCACCGATCTCGGCGCCCGACGTGCCGATGTTGACGTTGACGATGCCGCAGTCGGAGCCCTCGGCCGACAGGAACCGCTCCGCCTCGGCCTGGTCGCGGGTGAAGATGCTCGACGACAGGCCTTGCGGCACAGCGTTGTTCAGCTCGATCGCTTCGTCGAACGTCTCGTAGGGCAGGAGGTAGAGCACCGGCGCGAAGGTCTCCTGCTGCACCGCCGGCGTCTGGGAGTCGATTCGGACGATGGCCGGGGCGGCGTAGTAGGCGTCGGGGGCGGTCTCCTCCAGGGTGCGGTGGCCTCCGGCGACGAGCTTGCCGCCCTCCTCGGCCGCCTGCCTGATGGCGCTCTGCATCGCCTCGTAGGCGCCGGCGTGGATGAGTGGGCCGACCAGCGTCCCCTCGCTCGTCGGGTCGCCGATCGGGAGCCTGGAGTAGGCGGAGACGAGCCGGTCGGTGAGCTCGTCGATCACAGAGGTGTGCGCGATGACGCGGCGCAGGGTGGTGCACCGCTGTCCCGCCGTACCGGCGGCGGAGAAGACGATGCCCCGCACCGTGAGGTCGAGGTCGGCGCTCGGGGTGACGATGGCGGCGTTGTTGCCCCCGAGCTCGAGCAGCGACCGGCCGAAACGGTCGGCAACCCGCGGACCGACCGCCCGGCCCATGCGGGTGGACCCGGTCGCCGAGAGGAGCGCAACACCGCGGTGGTCCACGAGCGCCTGGCCGACGTCGGCGCCCCCGATGAGGACCTGGGAGAGGTCGGCCGGGGCCCCGACCTCGTCGATCGCCCGGGCCAGGATGGCGTGACTCGCCAACGCCGTCAGCGGCGCCAGCTCCGACGGCTTCCAGATCACCGGGTCGCCGCAGACCAGGGCGATCGCGGTGTTCCACGACCAGACCGCAGCCGGGAAGTTGAAGGCCGAGATGACGCCGACGATCCCGAGCGGGTGCCACGTCTCCATCAGCCGGTGGCCGGGGCGCTCGGACACCATGGTCCTGCCGTAGAGCTGGCGTGACAGCCCGACGGCGAAGTCGCAGATGTCGATCATCTCCTGCACCTCACCGAGCGCCTCCGAGGTGATCTTGCCGACCTCGAGGCTGATGAGGGTGCCAAGGTCCTCCTTGTGGAGGGCCAACAGCTCGCCGAGACGCTTGACGAGCGCGCCCCGAGTGGGCGCCGGGACCGTGCGCCACGACCGGAACGCTGCCTGGGCCCGGGCCACGGCGTCGTCGACCGCACCGCCCTCGACCCAGCGCACCGAGGACAGCGGCAGGCCGTCGACCGGGGACGTGGTCACGACGTCGCCGGCGATCGCGTCGATGTCGACGCCGCAGCGGCGCGCCGTCTCCGTGGCGAGGCTGTGGAGGTCGGGGCTCCGGGTGGTCTGCTGCGTCGTCATGGGGTTCTCCTTGGTGTGTGGTTTCGCTCGGTCGAGGCTGGCGCGGCCGGGCCGCTCGTCGGTTGGAAAGGTCGTGACCCTGGCTCACACGATGTTGAGCTCGGGTCGGATGTCGCTCGTGGCGAACCGGTCGCCGTGCAGGCTCGAGACGTCGATGACGGGCGGCCGGCCGAGGTAGAGGTCGCGCATGACCTCACCGATGGCCGGGCCCATGAGGAAGCCGTGACCCGAGAACCCCGTGGCGTAGAGGAACCGGGAGACCTCGCGAGCCTCGCCGATGAGGGCGTTGTGGTCGGGCGTCATCTCGTAGAGGCCGGCCCATCCGGCGGCGAGACCCGTCTCCGCCATGGCCGGCGCCCGCTTCTCGATGGCCTCGGCCAGGCGCGGCAGCCAGTCGTCGGACTGCCTCAGCTTGAAGCCGGGGGTCTCCTCCGGGTCGGACATCCCGAGCAGAAGCCCGGGCCCTTCGCAGTGGAAGTAGAGGCTCGTGGAGAAGTCGATGGTGAAGGGAGTCCGCGGGTCCAGTCCGGGGATCGCCTCGGTGGTGAGGATCTGACGGCGCAGCGGTTGGACGGGCAGGTCCACGCCGACCATGGCCCCCACCGCCGCGGACCAGGCTCCGCCCGTGCAGACGACGGTGTCGGTCGCGATGGTGCCGCGGTCGGTCACGACGCCGGTGACGGTGCCGCCCGTGGAGGCGATGTCGGTGACCGAGCAGCCGCGCACGAGGCGGGCACCGGCGCGGCGGGCGGCGCCGGCGTACCCCAGGACGACCGACTCGGGGGTGCAGTGCCCGTCGGTCGGGGACCACGCGGCCGCAAGGAGCCCCTCGGTGCTGATCATCGGCGAGAGCTGCTTGGCCTCGGAGACCTCGATCATCCGGCTCGGCACGCCGAGCTCGTTCTGCAGGGCCACGTTCTGCTCGAAGGCCGCAACGTGATCGGGCCGGTCGAGCAGGAAGAGGTAGCCGACCTGGTGCAGGTCGATCTCCTGGCCGAAGGTCTCCGCGAAGGTCTCGAACGTCCTGAGGCTGCGCAGCCCGAGCTCGACGTTGACCCGGTCGGAGAACTGGGCACGGACGCCGCCGGCAGCCTTGCACGTGGAGCCGGAGCCCAGCTCGCCCCTCTCGACGAGGACGACGTCGGTGACGCCCGCCCGGGCTAGGTGGTAGGCGGTGGACACGCCCATGACCCCGCCGCCGACGACGACGACGGAGGCGTGGGTGGGCAGGTTCGCGGCTTGCGCCATCGTGGGCCTCGATTCGTCGGGGGCGAGGACGGAGCAGCGACGCGGGGAACGACCTCGGTGCGACGGCTCTCGCAGCCATCGTCGGCCCACGGCAAGGTTCACGACAAGCGAACCTTTCTGGCCTTTGATGTTTAGAATCCCTGAAGTCAGCAGCCGAGTCACCAGCCGTCCGGAGAGGGCTCGTCGTGGGCGCGTCGTCGAGGTTGAACCTCACCCAGCTCGCCACCCTGCGCGAGCTCGTCCGCAGGGGAACTCTCGCCGCGGCGGCCGAGCACCTCGGGTACACCGCGGGCGCCGTGTCGCAGCACCTCTCCTCGCTGGAGCAGAACCTGGGCACACCGCTCGTGCAGCGCTCGGGGCGGCAGCTCGTGCTGACCGATGCCGGCCGTGTCATGGCCGGGTACGCCGAACGGCTCCTGGCCCTGGAGGCCGAGGCGGTCACCGTCACGAGGTCTGTGCAGGGTGGCGCCGCCGGACCCCTCCTCGTCGGGACCTGGGGAAGCACGGCCGTGGGTCTGCTCGCTCCCGTCGTGGAGCGAATGGCGGCCGAGTACCCCGAGGTCGTCGTGTCGTCCCGCGAGGTCGACGTGGACGACGCGGCCGGCTCGGTACGCCACGGGGACGTCGACATCGCGTTCGGGCTCGACTACGCCGATGCGCCGATGCGGCGCGATGCCGGGCTGTCGGTCGTCGAGCTGCACTCCGAGACCTTCACGGTCGCCGTGGCACCGGCCGCCTGGTCCTTGGGCCGTGGCCCTGACGCGGCCAGCGTGGCGACCGTGACGGAGCTGGCGGAGCTGAGCTGGATCCTGGCTCCCGAGTCGAGCCAGTTCGGGCGGGCGGTGCGAGCCGGGTTCCGACGCCGGGGGCTCGAGCCTCGCGTCGTGCACGAGGTCACCGACACGGGTGCCTCCCTGCAGCTCGCGGCGGCAGGCCTGGGGGCGACCGTGACGACCGACCTCATGCGGCGGCTCAACCCGTCCCTCCAGCTGGCCGCCCTGCAGATGGCCGACCCCATGAGCCGTCAGATCGTGCTGATCACGCGCGGCGCTGGGACGCCCAGGGAGCCGGTCCGGGTCTTCATCGAGGTGGCCCAGACCATCGTCGCCGAGATGGTCGGAGCCCGCGGTCTCACCTGAGCCGGCGGCCCAGGAGTGCCTCGACGTCCTGCACGGAGGCCGCCGACTCGGCGGCGTAGATCTCCTCCGGAACCATCACCTCCCGGCCCATGACCTGCGCCATCCAGGCCGGGTCGCGGTCGGCGCCACCGTCGGCGGCGTCCACGGCGCCGTGGTCGGTCAGGTTCGACGCGAAGATGCCGGCGGCCGACCGGGGCAGGAAGTCCTCGTAGACGATCGGCACCGGGTGCAGGACGCCGGTCGCGACCAGCCCCGTGACGGTGGCCTCCTCGAGCGCAGCTGCCTGCTGGGGGTCGGCGTTGCCGGCCGCGACCGCGTCGTCGACGGTGACGGTGAAGAACCCCAGCCCCTGGGTGCACAGCTCGCGTTCGGTCCCCGGGAACCCCTCGGCCCAGACCTGTGGTGCGACGTCGGCGCGGCTCAGGTCGGGTCCCGCCGCGAGGCGTCGGTCGGTCTCGGCCGTCAGCTGCTCGAAGCGGTCCCGGCCGGCGGGCGTGAGCGCGATCCCGCGGGCCTCGACCTCTCCGAACCGCACCCGCAGCGCGCCCTCGGTCAGGCTGCCGTCGGGATGGCGGAACGTGCGCGGCTCGGACAGCGCTCGGAACGACGTCTGCCGCAGGAGCACGTCGGGCCCGTCCCAGCGGGGCGGTCCCTGGATCTCGTCAATCATCTCGACGCCGCGTGCCTGCATCGAGGCGTAGAGGTCGTCGATGTCGAGGACGCGGGGTGTCAGGTGGTTGATGTGCGTCGTCGTGACACCGCCGATGTCGGCGGCCACGGCCGAGACCCGTTCGAGCTCGGAGTACCAGGCCCGGTCGACGGGTTCCCGGGACAACGCGAACGAGGCCGTTGCGAGGTCCAGGTAGCGCTCGGCGTCGGCCGCCGACAGCTCGCCGTGGGCGATCGCGCGGTCGGCCAGCGTCAGCAGCTCGGGCGGGAACAGCTCCCGGGCCTCGAGGAAGCTCGTCAACCGGTGCTCGAGGTCGGCGTCGAAGAAGCGACGGTCCTCCGGCACCAGCACCGATGTGAAGACCCGGAACGGGTTCACCGCGAGCTCCGCCCGGTCGAGGGGGCGGAAGGCCGTGGAGACGACGGGGATCGGGGCCGGCGCCGCGTCGCGGAGGTCGTAGAACCCGCACGGGAACATGCCGAGGGCGCCGAAGACGCGCGAGACCTGCTCGAGCTCGCGCGGTGAGCCCACCCGGATGGCTCCGTGCCGCTCCGCGGTGACCCGTTCCATGGTGCCGAGCCTCGCGGCGTCCGGGCCGAGCCGGGACATGACCCGCTCGTTCACCTCCTGCGACACCTCGACGAGGGTGTTGTACGCCGGCACCTCGCTGCCGTAGAGGGCCGAGAGGCGCGCCGCGAAGCGGGCGCGCAGCTCGGTGCTGCTGACCGTCGTGCCTTTCGTGCTCATGCTGCTCATGCTGCTCGCCTTCCGCCGGGACCGAGCCGGCCGTGCCGGCCTCTCAGCTGCATGGCGGCCCGGACCCGCTCCAGCGCGATGTCCTGGGCCGTAGCGTGCGTGGTCAGCTTCCGGTTGCGGGCCTCGGTGACGACCGTGACGGTGTTCTGCCGCATCTTCGCCGAGACCATCGGGAAGACCGCGTCCGGGTCGACGGTGAACGGCGAGTACCTCGCGTCCATCGAGTGCGCCGCAGCGACGATGCCCCCGGCGTTGGCGATGAAGTCCGGCACGACGGTCACCCCCCTTCCGTGCAGCACGTCGAGGGCGGCCCCAGTGGTCGGCATGTTGGCCCCTTCGACGACCAGACGTGCGGACGTCGAGGAGGCGAGGTCCTCGTCGATGACGTCCTCGCGGGCGGCAGGGATGAGGATCTGTGCCTCCGAGGTGAGCGCTGCCGCGGGGGCGACGGACCCGCCGTACTCGACGACGCAGCCGTCCCCGACGTGCTGACGCAGCTCGACGAGCTTGGGGATGTCGATGCCGTCGGCGTCGAGGATCGCCCCTTCGGCGGTGGACACGGCCACGACGACGGCGCCCAGCTCGACGAGCCGTTCGGCCGCAGCCTGACCCACGGCCCCGAACCCCTGGATCGCGACGGTCGCTCCTGCGATGGGCAGCGAGATCGCTGCCGCCGCAGCGTCCGTCGCCTCGGCGACCCCGTAGCCGGTGACGCCGAGCTCGTCGTAGGGCAGGCCGCCCAAGGCGCGCGGGAGGCCGACCGCAGCGCCACGGTCGCCGAGCTCGTCGACGATGATCGCGGCGTCCTTCTCGGTCAGGCCCATGTCCAGGCCGAAGACGTACTCCGTCGGCACCTCGTTCGACAGGGCTCGCGCGAACGCCCTGAGGACCTCCTCCTTGTTCGGCGCGGTCGGGTCACCGAGGATGCCGGCCTTGGCTCCCCCGTGGAAGAGGTCGACCCCGGCCCACTTCCAGGTCATCGTCCGGGCCAGCCTTGCCACCTCGAACACGCTGAGGTGCGGGCTCATCCGGGTCCCACCCTTGCCGACGCCTCGCGCGGTGTTGTCGATGACGAGCACTCCACGCATCCCCGACCTGCGGTCGGAGACGCAGACGACCTTCTCGGGCCCCCACTCGTCCATGAGCTGGAGGGTGTCGAGCTGCATACCGTCCTCCTTCGTCCGTTCCGCGTGAAGCCTGCCGTGCACGCCGGCACCTTCGGAAGGGTCTGGAGACCGCCACGCTCTGACGTCTCGGTAAGCATTGCTGGTGCTCGTGGCCCTGGCTTCTCGGGTGCCTCTCCCGCCCGAAGGGCTATCGTCTCCAGCGATGGACGCCGATGTCTGCCGAGCCGGTCGTCGATCCGTCACCCCGGCAGCCTCGTTCATCAAGCGACGGGACAAGGACTCGTAATGCTCAACCCGGTGCACCTGGGGACCCTCACGACGGTGGTGCGGTGCGGGTCGTTCGCCGATGCGGCGCGCCAGCTCGGATACACGCCCTCGGCGGTGTCCCAGCAGATCTCGACGCTGGAGCGCCATCTCAAGGTTTCGCTGTTCGAGCGGGACGCACGCAGCATCCGGCCCACGCCCGTGGCCCAGTTCATCGTCGCGAGGTGCGGCGCCGCGCTGGGGTCGCTCCGCTCGCTCGAGGACGACATCCACCTGCTGCTCGGGGGTGTCATCGGACGCCTCCGGCTCGGCAGCTTCCCGTCCGCAGGTGAGCACCTCCTCCCGGCCGCCCTCTCCGCGTTCCGACGAGGCAACGACCGCGTCCAGGTCGAGCTCGACGAGGGCGAACCCGACGAGCTGATGCCGCTGCTGCTGGCACGAGAGCTCGACGTCGCGCTCGTCTACCGGTACGCACTGGTCCCTCGGCGGTGGCCACGTGGCGTGAAGATCCGCCGCCTCCTCACCGAGGACCTGCTCCTGGTCCTGCCACCCGGCCACCCGCAGGCCGGCACGGACGTCGTCGACGTCGCCGGCCTCGCCGAGGAGACCTGGGTCTCGACGCGTAACGGCACGGCCGCCGCCACGATGCTGCGTCAGCTCTGCCGCGGCCACGGGTTCGAGCCGGCCGTCTCGTACCGGAGCAACGACTACGGCGTCATCCAGGGGCTCGTGCGGGCGGGCCTGGGCATCGCGCTCGTCCCGGCGCTGGGGCATCACCCGCACGAGCAGCTGGCCGTGGCCCGGGTGAGCGCCGCCTCGACGCACCGGGACGTCTTCCTGGCGGTGTCGCCGGCGGCGCCAGCCCCTCTCGTCGACTCCATGGTGGGGGCACTGGAGCAGGCGAGCCGGGACCTCGCCGCGTCGGCCCTGGGCGTCACGTGCCCTTGAGGCCCTCCGGTGAGGCGAGCCGCACGCCGCGGCTCACGCGCCGAACCCACCGGCGTCGCCGGGAGCAGGTGACGTCGCTGACGGCCAGGTCGAGGTCGTCCCGCGGTATCCGCCGCATCGTGGGCTCGACGGCCCCCGCCACCTGGCTCACCCGGTGACCCTCGAGTGGATCGGCGTCCGTCGGACGTCGGGTTCCGAGTGGTACGGGACGCTGGTGACCACGACCCCCGGAACGGTGAGCAGGCGGAGCTTGAGGCGCAGGGCGCTTTGGTTGTGCAGCAGACCCTCCCACCAGCGGTCCACGACGTACTCCGGTATGAAGACGACGACGAGGTCTCGGGGGTTGTCCGACCGCAGCCGCAGAATGTGGTCGACGATGGGCGTGGTGATGTCGCGGAAGGGCGACTCGAGCAGGGTGAGCTCGACCGGCAGCTCGGCGTCGGCCCATTCGCGTTCGATCGCCTGGGACTCTTCCGGGTCGATGCACACGGTGACTGCGCTCAAGGTCGAGGGTCGCGTCGCCCGGGCGTAGGCGACCGCTCGGAGTGCCGGCTCGTTGAAGTGCGACACGAGCACGAGGGCGTGCACCCTGCTGGGCAGCAACCGTGCGTCGCGTCGGGGCGCGAGCTCGCCGGCGACGCGGGTGTAGTGGCGGTTGACGCCTCGCATGAGCAGGCACAGCAGGGGGACGGTGATGACGACGAGATACGCCCCACCGCTGAACTTGGTGACGAGCACGATGACGAGCACGAGCCCGGTGCACGTGGCCCCGAACGCGTTCAGGGCGCGGGACGTGTTGATGCGGCGTCGTACCCCGGGCGCGACGACCCGCTCCAGCTCGCGGTTCCAGTGACGCACCATGCCGATCTGGCTGAGGGTGAAGGAGGTGAAGACTCCGAGGATGTAGAGGTGCAGCAGCTGGTCGACGTCGGCGCGATACGCCACGATGAGCAGCCCGGCCACGAGGGCAAGGGCAACGATGCCGTTGCTGTAGGCGAGCCGGTCGCCCCGGGTGCGAAGCTGGGTCGGCATGAGCCGGTGCCGGGCCAGCAGCGAGGTGAGCATCGGGAAGCCGTTGTACGCGGTGTTCGCGGCGAGGAGGAGCACCAAGGCGGTGGCGGCCTGGACGACGTAGAACATGACGCTGCCCCGGCCGAACACCGCTGCCGCCAGCTGGGCGATCACGGTCTGCTGGGGGTCGGTCTGGCAGTTCCCGTGGAAGCCGACCAGGTCGCACGCGTCTTCGGCGACGTGGACGCGGGCGACGATCGACAGCACGGTGATGCCGGTGAACATGGTGACCGCCAGGACACCCATGACCAGCAGGGTCCGGGCGGCGTTGCGCGACTTGGGTGGGCGGAAGGCCGGCACTCCGTTGCTGATCGCCTCGACTCCCGTCAAGGCCGTGCACCCGGACGAGAACGCCTTGAGGGCGAGGAACAGCAGCGCCAGTCCGGTCAGACCCGACTGCGCGGGATGCACGGTGTAGCCTGCGCTCTCCGCAACCGGGGTACTGCCGAGCAGCGCGCGGGTCAGCCCGACCCCGACGACGGACAGGATCGAGGCGACGAACACGTACGTCGGTACGGCGAAGGCCCGTCCGGACTCGCGGGTCCCGCGCAGGTTCATGATCGTCAGCGCGGCGATGACCCCGACGGCGATGGTCACCCGCTGACCGTGCAGGGCGGGAAAGGCGGAGATGATGTTGTCGATGCCGGCGGCCACCGAGACCGCCACCGTCATGACGTAGTCGACCATGAGCGAGGCGGCCACGACCATGGCGGGGCCGCTGCCGAGGTTGTCGCGCACCACCTCGTAGGATCCGCCGCCGTTGGGGTAGGCGCGGACGACCTGTCGATAGGACACGACGACCACGGTGAGGAGCACGACCACGGCTGCCCCTATCCACGGAGTGAAGGAGAGGTAGGCGAGCCCACCGAGTGTCAGGACCTTGAGGATCGCCTCGGTGGCGTACGCGACGGACGACAGGGGGTCGGAGGCGAAGACCGGCAGCGCGATCCGCTTCTGAAGGAGGGTCCCTTCGAGATGGTCGTTGCGCATCGGTCGCCCGACGAGGATCCGCTTGGCGGTGTTCAGCTGTCTCAGCACCTGCCCGACGGTAGGAGCGCTCGCGCATAGGTTGTGCAAGGGAATGCGGCCTGCGTGCATGGAGTGCGCAAGGATGTCGGCGTGGCGCAGAACGTGTCGGCCGATGTCGACGGGTCGCTGAGTGCGCTCCCGGACACCGCGGCCGTGGGCGCCCTGCCCCGCACCCGTCGCCTGAGCGGCATCGCGCTCGCGGTCCTGCTGCCGGTCGCGCTCACCACGACGCTCGTGCGGGCCGGTGATGTCGTCGGTGTCGCCGGCGACGCGCTGGCTCTGCTCATTGCCGTCATCGTGACGGCTCTCGTGGGCGGGCAGTGGTCGGCGGTGCTCTGCGCGCTGCTCGGGTCCAGCCTGCTGAACTACTGGTTCATCCCGCCCGTACGCACCTTCCAGATCGGTGAAGCGCGCAACATCTGGACCGTGGTGGGGTTTCTCGTCGTCGGGCTGCTGGTCAGCGGCGTGGTGCATCGCGCCGCCTCGACCGCGTCTGCGGCGGCCCGGGCGGCCGCAGAGGCGCGGACCCTCTCGGACGTCGCGCGGGCCACCCTTCGAGGCGAGGACGCGTTGCCGACCCTCTTGGAGCACATGCGTCGCGCGTTCGGGATGACCTCTGCCAGCGTGCTGCGCAGACACGCAGATGCGGTGTCCGACACGGGCTCGGACTTGATGCCCGGCTGGGCCGTCGTCGTGGCACGAGGTCCCGACGCACCGCAGTCCCCCGCCGAGGCCGACATCCAGATGCCGGCGGGCCAGGGTCTGGTGCTGACCCTGTCAGGACGGTCGCTGGGTGCTTCCGACCGCGCGATCCTCGAGGCGTTCGCAGCGCAGGTGCAGGCGCTGCTGGAGCGTGACGACCTGGCCCGCAGCGCAGCCCAGGCCGCCAGGCTCGAGGCGTCGGAGAAGCTTCGCGACGCCTTGCTGGCCGCGCTCGGTCACGACCTTCGGACCCCGCTGGCCGCGGCCACGGCCGCCGTCACCAGTCTGCGCAGCAGCGACGTCACGTGGACCGAGCCGGAACGGGAAGAGCTTCTCGCGACCGCCGAAGAGTCCTTGGCCCGCCTCGGGTCCCTCGTCTCGGACCTGCTCGACCTGTCGCGTCTGCGCGCGGGGGTGTTGAACGTGTCACGGCAGACGCTCTGGCTCGACGAGCTGCTGGCGCCGGCCCTCGATGAGCTCGGCACGAACGCCTCGGACGTCGTCGTCGACCTCCCGGACGCCCTTCCTCCGGTCGTCGCAGACGCCGGCCTGTTGATGCGGGTGCTGGTCAACGTTCTCGGGAACGCCTTGCACCACGGCAGCAGCGAGGCCGCACCGCCGGTCGTGACCGGCCGGGTCGCCGACCACGGCGTCGACCGCGACGGCGAGCGCAATCGTGACCGCGTGGAGCTGCTCGTCATCGACCACGGCCCGGGCGTGGAAGCGCAGGAGCAGGAGCGGATGTTCCGACCGTTCCAACGACTTGGGGACACCGACAACACGACCGGTCTGGGCATCGGTCTGGCTCTGTCCCGAGGCCTCATCGAGGCGATGGCCGGCACGATCACCCCGCAGCCGACACCGGGCGGGGGCCTCACGATGGTCCTTTCCCTGCCCCGCGCCGACCACGCCGACGGTGCTGACGGTGCTGACGGTGCTGACGGTGCTGACGGCGCTGACGGCACTGACGGCACTGACGGAACCGCCCCGCCGGACGAGGGCCGACCATGACGCGGATTCTCGTCGTCGACGACGACGCGCAGCTGGCCCGCGCGTTGCGGATCAACCTGCGAGCGCGAGACCACGAGGTGCACGTGGCCACCGGGGGCGCGGTTGCGCTGCAGATGGCGGCGACGGTGGACCCTGACCTCGTCGTGCTCGACCTCGGGCTGCCGGACCTGGACGGCATCGAGGTGATCCATGGTCTGCGGGGCTGGAGCGACGTCCCGATCATCGTCCTGTCGGGTCGCGGCAGCGGCCCCGACAAGGTGTCGGCCCTGGACGCCGGAGCCGACGACTACGTCACCAAGCCGTTCGGCATGGACGAGCTGCTCGCGCGCATCCGGGCTGTCGTCCGTCGGGTCGGACCGGCCGACGGGGCCGACCCACCCTGCGTCGAGTTCGCCGACATCACGGTCGACCTGGCCGACAAGCTCGTGACCCGGCACCGAGCCGACGGCACCGTGCAGGACGTGCACCTGACTCCGACGGAGTGGAACCTGCTCGAAGCACTGGTCCGCGCCCCGGGCAAGCTCATGTCACAACGTCTCCTGCTGACCCAGGTCTGGGGGCCGGCCTACGCGACGCAGTCGGCCAACTTGCGCCTCTACATGACCCAGCTACGACGCAAGCTCGAACCCGAGCCATCGCGCCCCCGGCACCTGCTGACCGAACCCGGGATGGGTTACCGCTTCCGCCCCTAGGCCTCGTGGCCCAGTCAGAGCGGCCCGGGACGAGGAGGGAAGACTGGCCGACGGCGGGTGACAGGATGCAGGTATGCGTGACCTGCCGACGCGGGCCCTGGTTCGCGGCGCACGGTTGTCCTTGGTCCCGACGGCCTACGTCGGCCGCCGGGCCCTGGGGCTGGCCCGGCGTGTGGGGGGTCTGCCGGCCGAGGTGATCGCCGCCGAGGTGCAGGCCCGAACCGCCGAGCAGCTGTTCGCGGTCCTCGGCGAGCTCAAGGGCGGCGCGATGAAGGGCGCGCAGTGGATGTCGGCGATGGAGGCCGCGTTGCCCGACCGGCTGGCCGGCGCGTACGGCGAGGCGCTGACCCGCCTGCAGGAGGCCGCCCCGGCGATGCCGACCAGCATCGTTCACGACGTGCTCACCGAGTCGTTCGGCAGGGGCTGGCGCCGGCGGTTCGTCGAGTTCGAGGACGAGCCGGCTGCTGCCGCGAGCATCGGACAGGTGCACCGCGCCGTCTGGGCTGACGGACGCCCGGTCGCGGTCAAGGTGCAGTACCCACGCGCCGGGCAGGCCCTGGCGGCTGACCTGCGGCAGCTGGACCGCCTCGGCCCGGTGTTGCGCGCCGTCGCGCCGGGCCTGGATGCCCGGGGGCTGTTCGCCGAGCTTCGTGCTCGGGTGATGGCGGAAGTCGACTACCGGCAGGAGGCTGCGGCGCAGAGCGAGTTCGCGCGGGTCCTGCGTGACGACCCGGACTTCTGCGTCCCCCAGGTGGTCGAGGTGGCCGACGGGGTGCTGGTCTCGGAGTGGGTCGACGGCACGCCGGTGGCGCAGATCGCCCGCCGCGGCTCCGAGCAGCAGCGCGACCGCGTCGGGCTGCTCCTGGCTCGGATGATGCTCTCGAGCCCCCCACGCGTGGGGCGGCTGCACGGCGACCCGCATCCCGGCAACTTCCGGCTCCTCGACGACGGCCGGCTCGCCGTGGTCGACTTCGGCTCGAGCCTGCCGATGCCTGACGGTTGGTCACCGCGTCTCGTTGCGCTCGTGCGTGCGGGACGGGACCGTGACGAGGCGGAGCTGTTCGACGTCGCAACGCGCACCGGGTTGGTCCGCAGCGCGGAGGTCACGCCGGAGGCCCTGCTCGAGCTGGTCGATCCACTGCTCGAGCCCTTGCGGCACAAGGCGTTCCGCTTCGACCGCCCATGGCTGCGGGGCCAGACGGCCCGGATGTCCGACCCCAGCTCGACCGCCTCCCGCGCACAGCGCAAGCTGCACATCCCCGTACGGAACCTGCTCGTGCAGCGCGTCATGGCCGGAACCACCGGGGTCCTGTGCCTGCTCGGCGCACGGATACCACTGCGCGACGAGGCAGCCAGGTGGCTGCCTGGACTCGGTGGGCCATCCGCGGCAGAGGCTCCGGGGAACGGCGCCACCTAGCCGTGGCCGTCTGACAGCGCCGACACCTGAGCGCTCGTCGCCTGCCCGCCGGCGCGACGAGGCGCGTTCGATCCGGGACTTTGCGCAGGGGCGTTGTCACCGAGCACCAACGGGCAGGCACCGACCTCCGGGCGTCTGAACGCGAAGATGGTGGCGGACTTCAGCGCGGTCGGATAGACGTCGTTGGTGGACTGGCTCTGGTTGACGTCCTCGTTGGGGTGCACGACCTGGTAGCTGCCCTTGACGTGGCCGAGATGCTCCAGGGCCAGGTTGGCGATCACCTCGTTGGCGTTCATGTTGGTGGGGGTGCCGGCCTCGCCTTGGATCATGTCCACCACGAACTGGTCGGCGTACCGGCCCGCTCGCAGCTGTTCGCATGCGTGGACGATCGCGTCGGCTTTCGTCGCCTCCAGCGTGCCGAGGTCGCGGTTGGCCTGCGCCGCTGCTTGCTTGACGCAGGCCAGCGCGCGGACGAGGTCGGGGTAGTCCCCGACGACCGTTCCGGTGACGGGGAAGTTCTCCACGGCGCGCAGGGTGTGCACGCCCCAGTAGGCGTCCTGGGGCACCTCCCGGCTGCCGAGGACGTGTTCGGTGCGGGTGCCGACGCTTGGGCCGGCCGGCTGGTCAGGGGCAGCCGCCGCCTCGTGCCGTGGTGGGGCGCTGTTCTGCGTGTGTGCCGGTGCCGGTGTCATGGCGGTTCCTTCGCTGGTCTGTCTGGGTGTGGCGTGGCCGTGGAGCGGGGACGGTCGCGGGCATCTTCGCGGCCCGGCCGTCGTCAGCCGATGTGCTGCTGGGGCCGAGCGAGCGTCGGGCGGTGCATGCTCACGCGGCCGGGTCACGACCCCAGGCCCGCATGCCGTTGCCGCAGCGGCGGAGAACCGCGGCGGCTAGCACCAGGGCCGGGTCGACCAGTGGCGCCGGGCAGCCGGTGCCATCGAGCGCCAGGGGGACTTCGGTGCATCCGGCGAGGAGTGCCTGCGCACCTCTGTCTACGAGAGTGTCGGCGGCGCGTTCGAACGACGCCGCAGCCTCGGCCGGCCGGGCCCCGGCCTTGATGTCGCGGATGGCGCCCATGACCTCGTGGTCCTGGACCTGAGGGTCCGGGACGATCGTGGTGATCCCGGCCTGGCGCAGAGCGTGCTGGTAGAGCCCGGCCGTGATGGTTCCCGTCGTCGCGAGCAGGCCCACGGCGCTGACGTGCGGGTGGGCACGGCGCAGGCTGTCTCTTATACACATCTGACGCTGCCGACGACGGA
>NZ_JBNDHY010000025.1:0-39321 GCF_056755315.1 Monashia sp. HAY1-2A | reverse complement strand
TCCGTCGTCGGCAGCGTCAGATGTGTATAAGAGACAGGGGGTACTTTCAGTACCGGCGGGACGGTTTCGGGCCGGTCGTGGACAAGGCCGAGGACGCGGTGCGCGCGGTCGTGCAGATCGCCGAGCACGGGTATGCGGCGACGCCGGAGTACCAGGCGCGGATCGAGGCGACGTTCCCGATGCGTGACGGGCGGTGCTGCGAGCGGGTCACCGCCGCCATCGAGGCCCTGAACCGTCCGTCGGTGCGTTCTCAGTCCGAGGGCCTCGACGGGTCCGCGAACGTCGCACCCGCGACGAGGGGCCTCAGGGCCAGGTTGCCGTTGCGCGTCCGGTAGGCGTGCCACGGCCCGTCGCGTCCGGGCACGTCGAGCGTCGGCAGGTCGGAGCCTGCCGGCACCTCGACGGGTTGCGCGGCCCCGGCACGCACGACCCGCAGGGCCGCGAGCGCCCGCGCGGCGAGGCCGCGGCGGGCGAAGGACGCCTTGACGTCGAAGGCCTTCGGGACCGGGCGGCCGGGCCGCCCGTCGGGCAGGACGAGCGCGCCGGAGAACCGGCCGTCGTGGACCCGGACGGCACAGTCCGCGACGACGGCCGACGAGTCGCGGTCGACGAGCTCGAGTCGCAGGGCCGCCGTCGGACCGAGGGTGCGGGCGCCGTCGACGACGACGCCCTCGACGGTCAGCCGGGCACCCGCGCCGCCGACCGAGAGGGCCGTGACGGTGACCAAGTGCCGGCCCCGGACCGCCCGGGAGCGGACGACGTCGGTGAGGTCGTGCTCCGGACCGCTGTCCTCCGGCGTCCGGTACGGCCACCACCAGCGGTCCGCACGGCAGTCCAGGGGCCGGTCGAGGTGCTGGCGCCGGTAGGCGAAGAGGCAGGCCGCCACCGCAGCCTCGGGCGTGCCGTCGACGAGCTCGCGGACCGCGAGCCGGTAGGGCTGCTCGAGCCCTGCCCGCAGGTCGGCGGGCACGTCGGCGAGGTAGCCGCGGGCGGCGGCGACGAACTCCGAGCGGTACGCCGCGTCGCGGGCGTCGAGGTCCTTGCCGTAGAGGGCGAGGTCGTGACGGACGAACTTGTCCAGCTTCGCCGCGGTGAGGTCCGGGCGGCCCTCGAGGTAGCCGTCGATGGCTCGGTTGGCGGTGATCCGGTCGCGGAAGTTGGCGATCTCGTGGCGGCGGGCCGTGATCGACTCCTCGCCGGCGACGTTGTTGACGTACCAGAGGTACACCGTCTCCGGCATCGTGGCGATCCGGCGGGCCCGGGCCCAGAGCGCGACGGTGAAGGGCTGGTCCTCGTAGAGGATCCGCTCGGGGAAGCGGATGCCCTCCTCGGCCAGGAACGCCCGCCGGACGACCTTGGCCACGGCGATGGTGTCGTGCCAGAGCGGTGATCCCGGCGCGAGCGGCTCGACCGGGCCGGACACGTAGGCCGTGGCCGGCAGCGGCGTCGTGCGACCGGTGCGCTCGTTGAAGCGCGCGACCCCGCCGGCCGCGACGTCGGCGTCGAGGGCCACGGCGAGGTCCACGAGCCGGCGGAGCGTGCCCGGCAGGTACTCGTCGTCGCTGTCGCAGAACGCGACGTACGTGCCGCGGGCCTCGGCGATGCCGAGGTTGCGCGGGGCTCCGGGGGCCCCGTCGTTCTCCCCGCGGTGCACGACCCGGACCCGGCGGTCGGACGCCGCGAGGCGGTCGGCGACCTCGCCCGTGCCGTCGGTGGACCCGTCGTCGACGACGAGGACCTCGATGCCCGGCCCGTCCCAGGCCGCGAGCACCGAGGCGACCGCCCGCGGCAGGCGCTCCGCGTCGTCGAAGACGTTCGAGATGACGGTGAGCAGCGGGGCCGGTGCCGCGTCCCCGGCCGCGTCCGAGGCGGCGGGTGCGCCGTCGGTGGGGTCGTCGGCCGTGCCGTCGAGGGCCGCGTCCTGGGGCACGTCGGGGCCTTCCGTGGGGAGGGGGCGAACCGCCCGGGCGAGGGCGGCGCGGCGCCCATCCTAACGACGCGTTCGGGCGCACCGGCCGCCCCGCGGCGGCTTCGAGGCGCCCACGGCGCGCGGTTGGGTGGGCCCAAGGTTGGTGCGTTAGGTTGTCGAGGTCCATCCCGGCCCGGACGGCGCCTCGTCGCGCCGCCGCGCCCGCGTACGCACCGGCCGCGAGCCGGCCGAGAGCACGGAGCAGTCCTTGGCAGCACCCGACGCAGCGAGCCCCGCGATCGTCGGCGGGGTCACCGAGGCGACCCCGCGCGAGCAGCCCGGCCCCTCCGCCCCGCAGCGCGCCGTCCCGGCCGGCCCGCGCAAGGACATCCAGGCGCTTCGCGCCATCGCGGTCGCCCTCGTCGTCCTCTACCACTTCTGGCCCAAGCGGCTCACGGGCGGCTACATCGGTGTCGACGTCTTCTTCGTCATCTCCGGCTTCCTCATCACCCTGCACCTGCTCGAACGGCCGATCCGGCGGGTCTCCGACCTCTTCGCCTTCTGGGCCCGCCGGGTGCGGCGGCTCATCCCGGCCGCCACCCTCGTGCTCGTCGTCACGCTCGGCGCGAGCTTGCTGTGGCTGCCGCAGACGGTCCACGAGCGGGTGGCCAACGAGGTCATCGCCTCGGCGCTCTACGTCGAGAACTGGTTCCTCGCCCTCACCTCGACCGACTACCTCGCCACCGACCAGCTGCACTCGGCGACCCAGCACTACTGGTCGCTGTCGGTCGAGGAGCAGTTCTACATCATGTGGCCGGTCCTCATCGGCCTCGCGTTCCTCGTCTGCCGCCGCCTCGGCCGGTCCTTCCGCTTCGCGCCGCTCGCCGTCATCGCGGTCGTCAGCGGCGCCTCACTCGCGTTCTCCGCCTGGTTCACGCAGGAGGACGCCGCCCAGGCCTACTTCGTCTCGACGACGCGCATCTGGGAGCTCGGCGTCGGGGCCGCCCTCGCCGCGGCGGTGCACGCGGGGCTGCGGCTGCGCGGCAGGCTGGGCCGGTCCGTGCTGCTGTGGGGTGGCCTGGTCGCCATCGGCTGGTCGGCGTGGACCTTCACCGGCGCCACTCCTTTCCCCGGCGTCGCGGCTCTCCTGCCGACGCTCGGCACCGCCGCCGTCATCGCGGCCCGGTCCGACGACCTGCGCCCCGGGCCGTACGCGTTGTGGTCGCGGCGCCCGGTCCAGTGGCTCGGCGACGTCTCCTACTCGGTGTACCTCTGGCACTGGCCGGCCATCGTCATCGCCCCGTTCGTCCTCGACGACGACAACGTCCGCTGGTGGCAGAAGATGCTCCTGCTCGGCCTCGTGCTCGTCCTGTCGGGTCTGACCAAGCGCTGGGTCGAGGACCTCATGCGGTTCACGCCGAGCATCGCCCGCAGCACGAGGCGCTCGTTCGTCCTGCTCGCCGTCTGCCTGGCGGCCTCCCTCGGCGTGGCGGGAGCCGCCCACGTCGCCATCGCGCGGGCCGAGGCGCAGACCGCCGGCCCGATCGACACCGCTGCCGCCTGCGTCGGCGCCGACTACTACCGCAACGCCGCCTGCGCGGGGCGTGAGGTGGCGATGCTGACCAACCCGGTCCGCGCCGCCGACGACAAGCCGCAGGTGTACGCCGACGACTGCTGGAACAACCGTCCCTTCACGCGTCGGAAGGTGTGCAGCTACGGCCCGAAGAACGCCACGGTCAGGGTGGCGCTCTACGGCAACTCGCACGCCGGCCAGTGGTTCCCGCCGATCCTGCGCACGGCGAAGGACCGTGGCTGGCGGGTCGACACCTACATCGCCTCCGAGTGCTACTCCGTCGACATTCCGGTCTCCTTCGGCACGAAGGCTCTCGAGGACAACTGCATGGCTTACAACCAGTGGGCCCGCGACCGCATCTCCTCTGGCGGCTACGACCTCGTCGTGATGTCGGACCGCACGTTCCAGCCGCTCGCCGGGGTGCCCGCAGTGAAGAAGGTGCAGACCGCGAAGGCCGCCTACAACCGGGTCATGGACACCTTCGTCCGGGCCGGGGCGCGCGTCCTCGTCATCCGCGACACGCCGGGTGCGGCCTCGAGCGTGCCCGACTGCGTGGCCCGCTACCCCGACGACGTGGCCCGGTGCGCGACCACGGAGAAGGTCGGCCCCGGAACCGGCCTCGAGCCCGACCCGCTCGCCGACGCAGCGGCGGAGCGATCGGGCCCCGCGGTGACCCGTCTCGAGGTCACCGACCTGCTCTGCCGTGACGGCACGTGCCCGGCGGTCCTCGGTGGCCTCATCACGTACTTCGACCACGGCCACATGACGACCTCGTTCTCCATGACCCTCTACCCGGAGGTGTCCGAGGCGCTGCGCCGCGCGCTGGCGGGGGTCCCCGGCGCCTGACGCGTGAGGCAGGTTACTGTCGGTAGCCTGCGACCCCTCGGCTGGCTAGGGTCGGTGCCATGAGCACCGAGGCGAGCCCCGACGGCGTGGCGCAGGACGCACCGGACGAGCCGAGCGAGCCCGCTGGGCGCGCCCGTCGGCACACCCGGGCCGGCCGGTGGGACCATGACGTCGTCGTCATCGGCTCGGGGTTCGGCGGCTCCGTGGCGGCCCTGCGCCTGGCGGAGAAGGGCTACCGCGTCCACGTGTACGAGGCGGGCCGGCGCTTCGAGGACGAGGACTTCGCACGCACCAGCTGGGACGTGCGCCGGTACCTCTGGGCGCCCCGGCTCGGCTGCTTCGGGGTGCAGCGCATCCACCGGCTGCCCGACTGCCTCGTCCTCGCCGGCGCCGGCGTCGGTGGTGGGTCGCTCAACTACGCCAACACCCTGTACGTGCCACCCGAGGCGTTCTTCCGCGACGCCCAGTGGGCCCACATCACCGACTGGCGGGCCGAGCTCGCCCCGCACTACGCGACGGCCCAGCGGATGCTCGGGGTCACGGTCAACCCGTGCGAGGGACCGGTCGAGCAGGTCATGCGTCACGTCGCCGCCGACCTCGGTGTCGCCGACACCTTCCGCAAGACGCCCGTCGGCGTCTTCTTCGGTGAGCCCGGGCGGCGGGTCCCCGACCCGTACTTCGGCGGCGAGGGGCCCGAGCGCACGGGCTGCACCGAGTGCGGCAACTGCATGGTCGGCTGCCGGGTCGGCGCCAAGAACACCCTCGTCAAGAACTACCTCGCCCTCGCCGAGCGGCGCGGGGTCACGGTCGAGCCGCTGCGCACGGTCACGCGGCTGCGGCCGCTGGACGCCGCGCGCCCGGAGGCCGGCTACGCCGTGACGACCGTGCGGTCGGGCGCGTGGGGCCCCCGGCGCTCGGGCGCCCGGACCGTGACCGCGGGCCAGGTCGTCGTCGCGGCGGGCGCCTGGGGGACCGCCCAGCTGCTCCAGGCGATGCGGGTCGACGGGCTGCCGCACCTGTCGGACCGGCTGGGGCACCTGACGCGGACCAACTCCGAAGCCCTCGGCGGGGCCATGACGCAGCGGGTGCCACGCGGGGCCGACCTGACGAAGGGTGTCGCGATCACGTCGAGCTTCCACGTGTCCGACTCGACGCACGTCGAGAACGTCCGCTATGGAAGGGGCTCCAACCTCATGGGCGCGCTCGCCGTCATGCAGGTCGACGGCGGCGGGCGCGTGCCGCGCTGGGTGCGCTTCGCCGGGCAGGCGCTGCGACACCCGACGATCTTCGCCCGCTCGCTGTCGAGCCGGCGCTGGAGCGAGCGCACCGTCATCGCGCTCGTCATGCAGTCGCGCGACAACTCGATCACGGTTCGCCGTCGGCGGGGGCTGTTCGGCTGGCACCTCACCTCGATGCAGGGGCACGGTGAGCCGAACCCGACCTACATCCCCGAGGGCAACGAGGCGGTCCGTGCCATGGCGCGGCGGCTCGAGCAGGGCACGGGCGAGCGCGCCTGGCCCGGCTCGTCGATCGGCGAGATCCTCGACATCCCGATGACGGCGCACTTCCTCGGCGGTGCGGTCATCTCCGACTCGCCCGGGACCGGTGTCGTCGACCCGTACCACCGGGTCTGGGGCTACCCCGGGCTGCACGTCGTCGACGGCGCCGCGGTGTCGGCCAACCTCGGGGTCAACCCCAGCCTGACGATCACCGCCCAGGCCGAGCGGGCGATGTCGCTGTGGCCGGCGGCCGGTGAGCCGGACCGGCGCCCCGCCCAGGGGGAGCCGTACCGACTCGTGCCCGCCTGACGACCGCAGCGCGACGGGAGCGGGGTCGCGGGCCCGCTGGGGTGGATGGTGCGGGCCCGCGACCGTGGCGGGTGGAGCCGTCACCCCTCAGAGACGGCCCCACCCCTGGCGCACGGGCTGGCAACCGGTCGAGAAACAGCCCTGCACCGCGCTGACCAACGACGGCGAAGTCCCGGGGTTACGGGCTCGGCTCGCCAATCTCCGACGCGTTCGCCGACGTGGACCTTCGGCGTCGGGGCCGGCCTCAACGGGTGGGGTCCCAGCCCGAGCGCTCGAGAGCCTCGGAGAGCTCGTCGACGACGAGCGTTTCGCGGTCGACGCTGCCGTTGCGGTACGAGGCGCGGCCCACGAGGTGAGCGGAGACGGGGGCGGTGAGGAACTGTGTCGCGCCGACGAGCAGGAGCGTCGTCACGGCCGCCCACGTCCGAAGCGTCAGGGCCAGACCGAGCAGGACGAGGAACAGGCCGAGGCTCTGCGGCTTGGTCGCGGCGTGCAGCCGCGAGAGCGTGTCGGGGAACCGCGCGAGCCCGATGGCGCCGGCGAGACACAGGAGGGCGCCGAGCAGCAGGCACACGCCGCCGAGCGCGTCGAGGGTGGACAGCACCCACTGCGGCCCGCTCACGGCGCCTCCTCCGGGTCCTGGGTCGGGGGTGGCGTCGGCCGGACGCGGCCGACGGCTTCGGCCGTGTCGGTGGTGTAGGTGGTCTCGCGGGTGTCGGCGGGACCGCCGACGGCGTCGTCGTCGCGGTCCCGCGACAGGAACCGCGTGATCGCCACACCGCCCACGAAGGCGACGAGCCCGAGCACGACGAGCAGCGGCAGGTACGTGGCGGTGCGCTGACGCACCGACTCCAGCGCCACCCCCGCGATGACGACGACGAGGAGGATGTCGGTGGCCACGATGCGGTCGAGGTTGCTCGGCCCGCGCGCGATGCGGACGAGGACGATGACGGCGGCGACGCCGAGCATCGCGAGGGCGGCGAGGGCGATGGTGCTCACGCGTCCTCCCTTCCGGGGGTGAGGTCGGGGCGCTGGTCGGGGGGCTCGTCCGGGCCTTCGACGTCTCTTCCGACAGGGGGTTCGGCGGGTTCGGCCCGTCCTTGGACGGGGCGTTCGGCGGGGACGCGTCCGGTGCCCTCGGGATCGGCGGCGGCTGCGGTCTCGAGCGCCGCGATCTCGGCGTCCGAGCCGAAGGCGCGGACCACCCGCGCCTCGACGGCGAGCACGTGCCGGCGGCCCGCGTCGACGGCGCCCTCGCTGCCGACGTCGAGCAGGTGCAGGTACAGCACCGAGCTGGAGCGCCTCGCGTCGATGACGACCGACCCGGGGACCAGCGCGACGAGCTCGGCGGTGATCGTCAGGTAGAGGTCGGAGCGTGATCGCAGCTGCACCCCGACGACAGCGTTGCGGGGACGGCCGGGTCGCAGGGCGAGGCGCAGCACCTGCCAGGACGCCACGACGAGGTCCCCGATGAAGCGCGCCCCGAGCCAGGCGACGCGCAGGGGCCGGACGCGCCCGGCGAAGACGATGGAGGGCAGCGGGAACGCCCAGGTGACGAGGAGCCCGACGAGCAGGCCGTTGACGAGGTTGCCGAGGGAGACCCGGTCCCAGAGCAGCACCCAGACGACCGCGATGGCGGCGACGGCGCGCGGTTGGAACGCCCGGCGGCGACGGCGAGGCCCCTCGCCGCTGCCGGTCGCACCGGTGGCGCGGGCAGCGTCGGCAGCGTCGGCAGCGTCGGCGCCGTCGGTGGGTGGTGGGGGTGGTGTCATCGGCGCACCTCGGGCGGCAGGACCGTCGTCACGTAGGGCCGGCGGCTGTGCAGGTCCTCGGCCGCGCGCTGCGTGTAGCCGAAGAGCGGACCGGCGACGACCGTGATGAGCAGCCCGACGGCCGTCATCGCGGCGGTCGCCCCGACCATGAGCCGCGGGAGCGGCCTCGGGGCTCGGACGTGACCACCCACCTCGGAGGCCACCGCGACGCTGCCGCGGGTGGCGGCGGCCACCGGGCCGGGTGCCGAGCCGCCCGGACGGATCGTCGGCCGGACCGCGCCCGGCTCGTCCGAGGCGTCCGGCTCGTCCGAGGCGTCCGAGGCGTCCGACGCCTCAGAGGCCTCCGGCCGGGAGCGCCAGAACGCCTGGCTCCACGCCTTCGTCAGCGCGTAGAGCGTCAGCAGGCTCGTGACGACGCCGCCGACGACGAGCACCCAGGCCAGCGGCGTACCGAGCTCGATCCCGGCGTCGAGCAGCCCGACCTTGGCGAGGAACCCCGACAGCGGGGGGATGCCCGACAGGTTCATCGCCGACGCGAAGAAGAGCACGGCCAGGACCGGGGCCGATGCGGCGAGACCGCCGAGGCGGTCGAGGGAGGTGGTTCCCGCGTGTCGCTCGACGAGACCGGCGACGAGGAAGAGGGCGGTCTGGACGGTGATGTGGTGCGTGACGTAGAAGATCGCGCCGGCGGTCCCGTGCGGGCCCGCGAGGGCGATGCCGAAGACCATGTAGCCGATGTGGCTGACGAGGGTGAAGGACAGGATCCGCTTGAGGCCGGTCTGCGACACCGCGCCGAGGATGCCCACCATCATGGTCAGGAGCGCGGCCCACATGAGCAGGTCCTGCAGCGGAGAGGCCGGGAAGAGGAGGGTCTGTACCCGGATCATCGCGTAGACGCCGACCTTGGTCAGCAGGCCGGCGAACACCGCGGTGACCGGTGCCGGCGCGGTGGGGTAGCTGTCGGGCAGCCACGCCGACATCGGGAAGACGGCCGCCTTGATGCCGAACGCCGTCAACAGCGTCAGCTGCAGGACGAGGGCGACGCCGGGGGCCAGGCCCTCGACCCGGATCGCGAGCTGGGCGAGGTTGACGGTGCCGGTCGCGGCGTAGACGGCGGCGATCCCGACGAGGAAGAGGGCCGAGCTGATGAGGCTGACGACGACGTACGTCGTGCCGGCGTGGATGCGCGCGGCCGAGCCGCCGAGCGTCAGCAGGACGTAGGAGCTGAAGAGCAGGATCTCGAAGCCGACGAAGAGGTTGAAGAGGTCACCGGCGAGGAACGCGTTGGCGACGCCGGCCGACAGGACGAGGTAGGTCGGGTGGAAGATCGACAGCGGTGGGCTGTCGTCGTCCTCCTCCTCGTCGGCGTGACCCTGGCCGATGGCGAAGAGCAGGACGAGCAGGGTCACGACGCCGGACACGAGGAGCATCAGGGCGCTGAGGCGGTCCGCGACGAGGGAGATGCCGAGCGGCTCCTGCCATGCACCGAGCCAGAGCACCTGGGGGCCGTGGGCGTCGGTCTGCCACACGAGGACGCCGGCGACCGCGACGGTCGCGGTGAGCACGGCGATGCTCGTCGCCCGCTGCAGCCAGGGCGTGCGGCGGACCGCGAGGGTCAGGGCCGCCCCGAGCAGCGGCAGCAGGACCGGCAGCGGCAGCAGGTCGGGCACGAGGTCCGCACCGACGAGGGCCACGCTCGCGAGGCCCGGTTCAGCCACGCCCGCCACCCCCTCTGGTCGGGACGTCCTCGTGGGCGTCCTGGTGGGCGTCCTCGTGGGCGTGCTCGTGGACGTCCTCGCGGGCGTCCTCGTCGGAGGTCGTCGTCGGAGCCTCGGACGGGTCGTAGGTCTCCGAGGTCGAGTCCTCCTCGGCGAGGCGCAGGATGCGGGCGTCCTCGGCGTCGTCCGGCACGTCGTCGGCACCGGAGATCTGCCAGAGCCGGTAGGACAGCGCGAGGAGGAAGCCGACGGTCGCCAGGCTGATGACGATGGCCGTGAGCACCATCGCCTGGGGGAGCGGGTCGCTGATCGACGCCGCGTCCTCGCCGACGAACGGCGCGCGCCCCGCTCGCCCGCTGGCGACGAGGTAGAGCACCGCGACGCCGTTGCCGATGAGGACGACGCCGAGCAGGACGCGCACGAGGCTGCGGTCCAGGACGAGCGCGGTGCCGATGGCGACGAGGCCGGCCGTGACGAGGACGAGGGTGAGGTTCGGCTCGAGCGTCCGCTCGATGAGCAGGGGTGCGAGCGCGGTCATGGCTGCACCCGCGGGTTGGTGGGCGCGGCAGGCGCGGCAGGCGCGACGGCCGGGAGGGGCTCGGCGTCGGTCTCCTCGGCGATCTGCCGGTCGATGCCGGTGCCGAGGCTGCGCACGATGTCGAGCATCATCCCGACGACGATGAGGTAGACGCCGACGTCGAAGAGCAGCGACGTGACGAGGTGGACCTCGCCCCACGGCCAGAGCGTGACGTCGATAGCCGTGGTCTCGAGGACGGTGCCGCCGAAGGCCAGCGGCGCGAGCGCCGAGCCGACCACGACGAGCAGGCCGAGGCCGACGACGAGTCCGGCGTCGAACGGCGCCGCCTCGTCGAGCTCGTACCGGCCGCCGGCGAGGTAGCGCACGACGAGGGCCAGACCCGCGACGAGCCCACCGGCGAACCCGCCGCCGGGCTGGTTGTGGCCGGAGAAGAGGAGGAACAGCGACGCGGCGAGCATGACGTGGAAGACGAGCCGGGTCACCACCTCGAAGATCACCGACCGCTTCTCCTTGCGCAGCGTCCGCCCGCCCTGCAGCCACGTGCCACGCGTCGGGTTGCTCGCCGGCAGGTCCTTGGCGCTCGCGCGCGACAGGCGGGTGTTGCGCGTCCGGACGAAGATGAGGCTCGCGACTCCGGTGGCGGCCGCGACGAGCACCGACACCTCGCCGAGGGTGTCCCACGCGCGGATGTCGACGAGGGTGACGTTGACGATGTTCTTGCCGTGGCCGAACGCATAGGCCTGCGTGGGGAACCCCGCCGACACCGGGTCGGTGGAGCGACCGCCGGCGGCGACGAGCGTGATGGCCCCGACCGAGCAGCCGACGGCGGCCCCGAGCGCGAGGCGCCAGGTCCGGGCGGGCGAGTGCCGGTGCCGCGTGAACTTGGTCGGCAGCCGCCGCAGCGCGAGGACGAACACGACGAGCGACACGGTCTCGACGAGCATCTGGGTGATCGCGAGGTCCGGCGCGCCGTGGACGATGAAGAGCGTCGAGACGCCGTAGCCGGTGACCCCGACGAGCATGACGGCCGTGAGCCGGCGGCGCGTCACGAGGACGAGGACCGCCGCCGCGAGGATGACGAGACCCACGACGGCCTGGCCGGCGTTGTCCCACCAGCGGACCCGTGGCAGGTGTCCCTGGGTGACCGCGGCCAGCCCGGGCAGCAGGACGAACACGAGCAGGATGCCGGTCAGGTAGATGGGCAGCGACCCGCGCTGGGTCACGGCGGTGGTCTCGACGGCGCCCCGGTCGACCCACCGCAGCGTGCGGGCGAAGGCGCGCTCACCGTCGACGAGCGCGGGCACACCGGCCTGCGCGCGCGACACGGCGTCGCGGCGCCAGAAGAGCACGAGCCCCGCGGCGATCGAGACGAGCGACAGGACCAGCGGCACGGTCAGCCCGTGCCAGAGGGCGAGGGGCGCGGGCGGCGGTCCCAGCGGCAGCTCCTCCGCGTACGGCACGAGCCACGCGGACTCGAGTGGTGCGAGGAGACCGAGCAGGAGGCTGCCGGTGCCGAGCAGGAGCGGCGCGAGGACGAAGCCCGGGTGGGGCACCCGCACCGGCGTCGGCGCCCGGCCCGGCTTCGTGGCGAAGGCGCCCCAGAGGAACCGCGCCGTGTACGCCGTCGTCAGCGCCGACCCGACGACGGCGCCGGCGACGGCGAGCCACCCGTACGCCGGGGGCAGCGGCACCCCGGTCTCGACGTCCTGCCACAGCGACTCGAGCGCGCTCTCCTTCGACACGAAGCCGGCGAGGGGGATGACGCCGGCCATCGACAGCGCCGCGAGCGAGGCCGGCACCGACACCGGCAGCAGCCGACGACCGACGCCGGACAGCAGCCGCAGGTCGCGCGTGCCGGTGGCCTTGTCGACGACCCCGACGGTGAGGAACAGCGTCGACTTGAAGAGGGCGTGCGCGATGACGAGGGCGAGGGCGGCGAGCCCGGCGGCGCGGGTCCCGAGCCCGGTCACGGCGACGATGAAGCCGAGCTGGCTGACGGTGCCGTAGGCGAGGAGCAGCTTGATGTCGTGCTGGCGCAGGGCCCGCCAGCCACCGACCGACATCGTCAGCAGGCCCAGACCCAGGGTCAGGACGTGCCAGGCCGGCGCGCCCGCGAACGCCGGGGCGAGGAGGGCCACGAGGTAGATGCCGGCCTTGACCATGGCGGCCGCGTGCAGGTAGGCGCTGACCGGTGTCGGCGCGGCCATGGCGCCGGGGAGCCAGAAGTGGAACGGCACGAGGGCCGACTTCGACAGCGCCCCGACGAGGAGGAGCACGACGGCGGCGACGGTGACGGTGTCGAGGCGCGGTGGGTCGGCGAGCAACCCCGAGATCGAGTACGTGTGGTGCACGCCGAGGGCGATGATGCCGACGAGCATGGCCAGGCCGCCGAAGGTCGTGACGACGAGGGCCTGCATCGCCGCGCGGCGGTTGGTCGAGCTGGCGGGGTTGTGCCCGATGAGCAGGTAGGAGAAGACGGTCGTCAGCTCCCAGAAGACGTAGAGCAGGAGGAAGTTGTCGGTCAGGACGAGCCCGAGCATCGCGCCGGCGAACGCCGTGAAGACCGAGGTGAACCGCCACAGGGTCGGGTCGTCGTCGGTGAAGTACCACGTGCAGTAGAGCAGGACGAGGGCACCGACTCCGGTCACGAGCAGCGCGAGCACCCACTGCAGGGTCGAGAGCCGGAAGTCGAGGTCGAGGCCGAGGCCCGGTACCCACGGCACCCGCTCCACCGGGCCGTGGCCGTCGCGGACGTCTGCCCCCACCGAGACGAGCCAGCCGAACGACACCGCCGGGACGAGGGCCAGCACCGCGAACGCCCGGGTCCGCAGCGACCTCGCGAGAAGGGGTGCGACGAGGGCCGCGGCGAGGTGGAGGATGAGCAGGTGCGCCACGGCGGCCCCTCGGTCGTCGGTCGGCAGGTCGTCCACGCGCGTCCGGCGGCCCGGAGGTCGTGAGCCCCAATCCTACGTGCCACCCGCGGGTGGGCCGAGCCCCGAGGCCGGCTCAGAAGGTGACGAACGTCCGGCGGGCGAGGAAGAACCCGTGCCGGCCGGCCCGGTCCACGCACGTGACGCCCGCCTCCTCGCTGAGGCACTGCACGGGCCCGGGCGCAGACGTCCGCGCGCCGTAGCCGAGCGTGGGCACGTCGGCGTGCGCCACCGCGTCGGTGTTGCAGACCGGGACCGCGCCGCGCGCGGTCAGCTCGATGCGGCCGATGTCGGGGGCGCCGCCCGGCGGGCACAGCCCGGCCTGGGGCGGCGCGACGCGGCCCTCGACCACCTCGCAGGCGGGCGCCGACGAGCCCCCGGTGACGACGCAGCGCAGGTTGCCGCTCGGGCTGACGAAGGCCGACGTGACGCCGGCGGCCGGCTTCGCGCCGGCGACGCGCGCGGCCGCCTCGGCGAAGGAGTGGGGAGCGCCGCGCTGGGGCCCGGCGGCCAGGGCGGTCGGCACGGCCGTCGTCGTCGCGGTCTGCGTCGGCACGGGCGTCGTGCCGGGTGAGGCCGAGCCGGTCGTGCCCGGCCCCGACGCCGGCGGGTCCACGACGACCGTGACGGTCGTGGTCGGGGCGGGGATGTCGGTGGCGCCGCAGCCCGAGACCGCGACCGCCACGAGGGCGACGACGGCACCGAGGACGGCGACGGGCACCGGGCGCGCGCGGACCGCGGCACCGCGGGCGGGAGGGGTCGTCCGGCCGTGCATGGGCCCCGAGTCTGGCACGACCGCAACGGGACCGCGCGACCACGTCCACCGCCACGAGCCTCCGGGTTGCCTCGACCGCCTCGACCGCCTCGACCGACCCGCTCGGGGGTGACCTACGCTGGGGACGTGCTCCGCCGACTGCTCACGCCGCGCTGGGTGGCCTTTCTCGCGGGGCTGCTCGTCGTCGTCGCGGCCTGCGTCCTGCTCGGCATGTGGCAGCTCGGGGTCGCGCGTGACCACGGCCGTGAGGACGCCGTCTCGGCCGCCGCGCAGCTGGGCCGCGCGCCGCTCTCGCAGGTCACGGCGCCGCACCGGCCCTTCGCGCCCGAGCTGTCGAACCGTCGCGTGAGCGTCACGGGCACCTACGACGCGTCGCGGTCGTTCCTCGTCGTCGACCGTCGCCTCGGCGCTCGCAGCGGGTCGTGGGTCGTCACCCCGCTCGACACGGGGTCGGGGACCGTCGCGGTGCTCCGTGGCTTCGTTCCGGGCACCCCGGCCTCCGCTCCCGCGCCCCCCGCCGGACCCGTCACCGTCCTCGGCACCCTGGGCCCCGGGGAGTCGCCGCGCACCGGCGACCCGCTCCAGGGACGGCAGCGCCGGTCCATCGACCTCGCCGCGCTCGTCAACGAGTGGCCCGGCGACCTCTACAACGCCGTCGTCTTCGCCTCGGCCGAGCACGTCGGCACCGACGCGTCCGACGCGTCCGGCACGACCGTGACGGCCCCGGGCCTGACCCGGGTGCCGCCCCCGACGCTCGACGCACCGCTCAACCTCCGCAACGCGGCCTATGCCGTGCAGTGGTGGGTCTTCGGCGTCTTCGCCATCTGGATGGCGTGGAAGATGTTCCGCGCCGAGCACGAGGCCGAGCACGGCACCGAGCACGACACCGAGCACGAGACCGGACCACCGGCCCAGCGCGAAGCGACGCCGGAGGAGGGCGGGCAGACGCCGGACGGCGTGTCCGCCGCGTCCGCGTCCGAAGCCCGCCGTCCCAGTGAAAGCCCGAGAGAGAGCGCCACGACGTGAGCACGTACCCCCAGACCCTGGCCAAGCCCCGGCAGATCCGCTCGGCCCTGTCCGCCTACCGCGTCCTCGCGATCGTCGCGGGCATCGCGCTCTTCGTGCTCCTGCTCGAGATGGTCATGAAGTACGCGCTCCACCAGACCAACGTCCTGACGCAGTACTGGAGCCCCATCCACGGCGTCATCTACATGGGGTACGCGGCGTCGGTGGCCAACCTCGGCCTCAAGGCCGGCTGGGGGCCGGTCCGCATCGTCAAGAACCTCCTCGCCGGCTTCGTGCCCGTCGTGCCGTGGGTCGCCGAGCGGCGCAACACCGCCGAGACCGAGGCCCTCCTCGCCCGCGCCTACGTCGCCGGCGAGGGCACGGGCGCCTGACCGGCGGCGTCCGGACCGCCCAACGCCAGCCACTAGGCTGTCCGGGTGACCGACGCGCACGACCTGCAGAGCCATCCCGTCCTCGTCGTCGACTTCGGCGCCCAGTACGCCCAGCTGATCGCCCGCCGGGTGCGCGAGGCGAACGTCTACAGCGAGGTCGTGCCGCACTCGACGACCGTCGCTGACCTGCTGGCGAGGAAGCCTGCCGCGATCATCCTGTCCGGCGGCCCGAGCTCGGTGTACGAGGAGGGCGCGCCGCGTCTGGACCCGGCGCTGCTCGAGGCCGGCGTGCCGGTCTTCGGCATGTGCTACGGGTTCCAGTCGATGGCCCAGGCGCTCGGCGGCGTCGTCGCCCGCACCGGCTCGCGCGAGTACGGCAAGACGGCCGCGACGATCACAGGCACCGGCTCCACGCTCTTCGACGGCCAGCCCGCCGACCAGGTCGTGTGGATGTCGCACGGCGACTCCGTGACCGAGGCGCCGCAGGGCTCGGTCGTCACCGCGTCCACCGCGGGGACGCCGGTGGCGGCCATCGAGGACGACGCCCGACGCCTCTACGGTGTCCAGTGGCACCCCGAGGTGCTGCACTCCGAGCAGGGCCAGCGGGTCCTCGAGAACTTCCTCTGGAAGGGCGCGGGCATCGCGCCGGAGTGGACCGCCTCGAACGTCGTCGACGACCTCGTGGAGTCGATCCGCGAGCAGGTGGGCGAGGACCGCGTCCTGTGCGCCCTGTCCGGCGGCGTCGACTCCTCCGTCGCGGCGGCGCTCGTGCAGAAGGCCGTCGGCGACCAGCTGACGTGCGTCTTCGTCGACCATGGCCTGCTGCGTGAGGGCGAGGCCGAGCAGGTCGAGAAGGACTTCGTCGAGGCCACCGGCGTCGACCTCGTCGTCGTCGACGCCCGTGAGCGTTTCCTCGACGCGCTCGCCGGGGTCACCGACCCCGAGACGAAGCGCAAGATCATCGGCGAGCAGTTCATCCGGGTCTTCGAGCAGGCGGCCCGCGACGTCGTCCACGACCGCGGCGACGAGGAGCACCCCGTCAAGTGGCTCGTCCAGGGCACGCTCTACCCCGACGTCGTCGAGTCCGGCGGCGGCGAGGGCGCGGCCAACATCAAGAGCCACCACAACGTCGGGGGCCTGCCCGACGACCTGCAGTTCTCGCTCATCGAGCCGCTGCGCACGCTCTTCAAGGACGAGGTGCGCCAGGTCGGGCTCGAGCTGGGCGTGCCCGAGGTCATCGTGTGGCGCCAGCCGTTCCCGGGCCCCGGCCTCGGCATCCGGATCATCGGTGCCGTCGACGCCGAGCGTCTCGCCGTGCTGCGCCGCGCCGACGCCATCGCCCGCGAGGAGCTGACGAAGGCCGGTCTCGACCGCGACATCTGGCAGTGCCCCGTCGTGCTGCTCGCCGACGTCCGCTCGGTCGGCGTCCAGGGCGACGGCCGCACGTACGGTCACCCGGTCGTGCTGCGCCCGGTCGCCTCCGAGGACGCCATGACCGCCGACTGGGCCCGCGTGCCCTACGACGTCCTCGCGACGATCTCGACGCGCATCACCAACGAGGTCGAGGAGGTCAACCGGGTCGTCCTCGACGTCACGAGCAAGCCGCCGGGCACCATCGAGTGGGAGTGAGCGGCTCGGCCCGTGACCGCCCACGGCGAAACCCGTGGGCGCGGACGGTGCCGCTGCTGCTCCTCGTCGCGCTCGTGGCGCTGACGGTCGGTGTCGTGCGGGAGGGGCGGGTCTACCGCCTCGACGACGCCGTCCTGGCCCTGACCCCGGGGGAGACCGGAGGCCCCACGCTGCTGCACGCGCTGGCCTACCTCGTCGTCGACCTCGCGACCCCCGCTCTCGGTGTCGCCGTCGTCCTGCTCGTCGCCGGGTGGCTCTCGTGGCGGTGTCGGGACCCGGGTCCCCTCGTGGTCGCGACTCCCGCGATCGTGCTGCTCACGACCACCGTGCTCGTCGGCAAGGCCGTCATCGACCGCGCGGCACCGGGCTTCGACGCCGTCGTCGCGCACGACGGGTCCTACCCGTCCGGTCACACGGCGACGGCCCTCGTGTGCGCGGGCGTGCTGGCCGAGATCGTGTCGCGACTGCGGCCGCACCGGCGTCGGGCGGCGTGGGGTGCGGCGACCTGCTGGACGCTCCTCGTCGTCCTCGGGCTGCTCTGGCTGCACTTCCACTGGCTCAGCGACGTCGTCGGGTCGGTCCTGCTCGCCGCGCTCCTGCTCTGGCTGCTGCTGCGCTGGCCGTGGCGCCTCGGCGAGCGGATCAGCCGACACTAGGGTGGAGCCCATGTGTGGAATCAGCGGTCATCTCGGGGCTGACGGCGACGGCGACCTCGTCCGGCGGATGGCCGACTGCGGTCACGGCACCACGAGCACGGACCCGACCGCCCTCACCTCGCCGGGAGTCGTGCTCGCCGTGCGGCCTCTGGGCGGTGGACCGGCCGACGCGTCGGTGGCCCGGACGCCGACCGGCCGCCACACGCTCGTGCTCGACGGCGATCTGGTCGACACCGCGGACGTCCGGTCCGAGCTGACCACCCTCGGGCACGAGCTCGCGTCCGGCTCGGACGCCGAGGTCGCCGTCGCCGCGTGGGTCGAGTGGGGACCCTCCGGGCTCGACCGGCTGCGCGGCGAGTTCGCCCTGGTCGTGTGGGACGCCGAGACCAGCACGCTGTCGGCCGCGCGCGACCCCTTCGGCACGCGTCCGCTGCACGTGTGCCGCGTCGACGGCGGCTGGCTCGTCTCGAGCGACATCCGCGGCATCCTGGCCAGCGGCCGCTACGACCGGCGCCCCAACGACCGCACCATCTACCGCTACCTGCGCTTCCGCGTCCACGACGACGGTGCGGACACGTTCTTCGCCGGCATCGAGCGCGTCCTGCCCGGCGAGGTCGTGACGCTGCGGGCGGACGCCACCACGACCGAGCGCACCGTCTGGTCCACGCTGCGGGCCGAGCTCGAGGACGCCGCCCGCTCACCTCGTCCGTGGTCGCCCGAGCTCGCGACCCAGCTGCGCGAGCACCTCGCCACCGCCGTGCGCCGCCGCGTCGGCTCCGACGGACGGGTCGGTGCGACCCTGTCCGGCGGCATCGGCTCGGCCGCGCTCACCGCCCTGCTCGCCGGCACCGACCGCCGCACCGGTCTCGCGCCGGACGGCATCGACGCGTGGACCGCCGCCTACCCGGGCACCGCCGCCGACGAGACCCCGCACGTCGAGGCCGTCCTCGCGTCGGTGGGGGGACGCGTCGACCCGCACCGCGTCGAGCCGACGTCGGCCGAGTTCAAGAAGGACATGCGCGAGCTCGTCCGGGCCCAGGAGGAGCCGATCGGCTCGAGCGGCGCGTACACCCAGTACCGCCTCCTGCGCGAGGCGGCCGCCGTCGACGGCGTCGTCCTCGACGGGACCGGCACCGACGAGCTGCTCGCGGGCTTCGGTGCCCACCACCTCGTTCACCTGCGCGAGCTGCGCGGGCAGGACACCCGGCGCGCGGCGTCCGAGCTCGGGCACTCCGTGGACGTCCTGCTGCGCCGCGGGCGCCCGCTCGTCACCGACCGGCTCCGCCGGCGTCGCAAGGTGCCCGTCGAGTCGCTCCTGGCGCGGTCGTTCGTCGCTGCCCACGCCGCGGAGCGGTACGCCCCGGAGCGGTCGAACCTGCGCGCGCGGCTGGTCGAGGACCTCCTGCGCGGCTCGCTGCCGGCCCGCCTGCGCGTCGCCGACCGCAACGCCCGCGCGACGGGGGTGCCGGTCCGGATGCCGTTCGTCGACCGTGACCTCGCGCGGTTCGTCTTCTCGCTGCCCGACGAGGCGTTCGTCGCCGACGGCGTCGGCAAGCGCGTCCTGCGCGAGTCGGTGCGCGGCCTCGTCCCCGACTCCGTCGTCGACCGCCGCGACAGGGTGGGGGCGGTGACGCCGCAGAGCGAGTGGTTCATGGTCCTGAAGAACCACATCTACGGCGAGTTCCTCTCCGAGTCCTTCGCGAACCGCCCCTACGTCGACCAGACCGCCGTCCTCGAGGCGTTCGAGGGGTGGATCAAGGGCACGAACACCGTCGACTCCTCGACGATCTGGCGGCTGCTCAACCTCGAGCTGTGGCTCCAGGAGTTCTTCGACGAGCGGGAGCCGGAGCCCGAGGGCGAGCCCCGGGCCAAGACCGACTACGAGCCGAACGCCCGCAAGCAGCTCGACCTCACGACCGACGACGGCACCCGAGTGCGGCGCTACCCGCTGCGCACGGACCTGTTCACCCGTGAGGACCCGCTCGTCGACAAGGCGCTGTCCTACGTCACGCGGTTCTTCGACGGCCTTCCGGCCGCGGGGCAGGAGCACGCCGCCGCGACGGCGGGCCGCTGGTACTACTTCATCTCCGAGAAGATCGTCGCGATCACCCAGGGGCGCTCGTTCTTCATCTGGGACATCAAGGTCGGCCGGCCGGCCCGGGTGCTGTCCCGGTACGTGACGCGCACGCCGGCCGGCATCGGTCTCGGCTCGCCCTTCACGATGCAGCTGGCCATCGAGGAGGCCGGCCTGCCGCGCGTCGTCTTCGCGGCCGCGGGCGGTTTCGTCGGCAAGCTCGTCGGGCGCAAGGGCCTGTTCTACGAGCTCGTCGGAGGCGACATCCGGGCCATCGACGGTCCGACGGAGTACTCGGTCTACCCGGCCAACGTCTCGGCCAAGCTCGGGCCCAAGGACCCCGACGAGGTTGCCGCGCGCATCTCGGCGGCGATCCGCGAGCGGGTGCCCGAGCCATGGCGCTCGACGTTCGGCGGGACCGTCGTCATGGACGCCAACGACATCGGACGCAACGTGCTCGGCACGGACGCCCCGGGGTCCAAGGAGCGGTACGAGCTGATGTTCGCCGACAACCCGCTGGGCCAGGGGTCCGAGCAGACGCCGATGGCCGTCGTCTTCGAGCTGCCCGGCGGGAGCGAGCGGTCGACGAACCACTCCCGCCCGAACACGAGGTCGAAGAGCGGTCGCGGGATGCGCAGGAACGCGGCGAGCGTCCGGTCCGCGCCGCCGTCGGCACTGGCCTGCGACGCGTGCGCCCGCATCGAGGCACGCTTGGCGGCGATGTGCCGCCGGACGCTGATGCGGTGGGTGATCTCGCTGCGGGCCGAGAACGCGCGGTCGAAGCTCGCACGGTCGAACTCCGGCGGGAACCTGTAGACCTTCGCGGCGAGGTCGATGGCCCGGCAGATCGTGTCGCGCGGCACGGTCGCCTCGAGCACCTTCGGGGTCGCGGCGAGCTCGGCGGCCCGGACTCCGACCTCGTGCACCTTGCGGTGGTCCGGGTGCCCGTAGCCCCCGTTCGGCTCGTAGTGGACCAGGACGTCGGCGTCCTCCTCGCGCAGGACCGCCGCCAGGCGTGCCGCGGCCTCCTCGACGCCGGCGCGCACGAACCGGGTCGCGCCGGGCGGGTCGGGCTCGACGACGGGGCCGAGCCCGCTGTCGGCGTAGCCGAGGTGCTCGACGCGGGCCACCCCGAGGGCCCGGGCGCTCGCCCGCAGCTCGTCCATGCGGCGCTCACCGAGGTGCCCGTCGTCGGCGTACTCGCCTGCGGCAAGCCCGAGGGCGCCGTCGGTGGCCACGACGACCACCACCCGGTGGCCCTCGGCGGCTGCGCGCGCCATGGTGCCCGACGTGAGCAGGGCCTCGTCGTCGGGGTGGGCGTGGAAGGCGACCAAAGTGTGCGGCATCGGGCCCATCTTGGCCCATGACAGAGTGTCGCCTGTGAAGGTGGCCCTGCTGTCCGACTGTTACCTGCCGCGCCTGGGCGGCATCGAGGTGCAGACCCACGACCTCGCGCAGCAGCTGCTCCTCCTCGGCCACGAGGTCGAGGTGTTCACCGCCACACGAGGCCCCGAGGGCCAGCTGCACGGGGCCGTCACGGTCCTCGACGGCGTCCCCGTCCACCGCCTCGCGGCCCGGGTGCCGGGGGAGCTGCCCGTCAACCCCTGGGCACCCCGGGTGCTGCGCCGCCGGCTCGTCGAGGGCGGCTTCGACGTCGCGCACGTGCAGACCGGTGTCGTCTCACCCTTCGCCTGGGACTGCACGCGCGTCACCCTCGGCCTCGGGCTGCCCACGGCGATGACGTGGCACTGCATGCTCGCGGGCGTCGCGCCGCTGTTCGGCGTGGCCGGGTTCGTGCGGCGGTGGGCGGCGCGCGGCGTCGCCATGTCGGCGGTGTCGGACGTCGCCGCCCAGCCGCTGCGCCGCCTGGTCGGCGACGCCGTCGAGGTGGGTGTCCTGCCCAACGGCATCGACGTCGGCCGGTGGGCGACGCGGCCGGCCGAGCCGACGGGCGGGCCGACCGAGCCGACGGGCGGGCCGACCGAGCGGACGGGCGGGCGCGACGACCCCGAGCCGGGCCCGCTGCGCCTCGTCACGGCCATGCGCCTGGCCGCTCGCAAGCGCCCGGCCGCGCTCGTCGCGCTCGTCGAGCGAGCAGCGGCACTGGCCGGGCCGGCCTCGCTCGACCTCACGATCCTCGGCGAGGGGCCCGAGCGACGACGCGTCGAGCGGCACGTGCGCGAACGGGGCCTCGACTGGGTGCACCTGCCCGGACGCGTCAGCCGCGACGAGCTGCGCGAGCGCTATGCCGCCTCCGACGTCTACCTGTCGCCCGCGCGTCTCGAGTCGTTCGGCATCGCGGCGCTGGAGGCGCGCACGGTGGGGCTGCCCGTCATCGGCCGGCAGGGCTCGGGGGTGGGCGAGTTCGTCGCGGACGGGGTCAACGGACGCGTCGTCGACAGCGACGACGCCATGGCGCGCGCGATCGCCGACCTGGCCCGTGACCGCCGTGAGGTGGCGCGCATGCGCGCCCGCAACGTCGCCGAGCCGCCGGCGCAGGAGTGGCCGCGGGTCGCCCGGCTCGCCGTCGGCGAGTACGAGCGCGCCCTGGGGCTGGTGCGCCGGTGAGGACGAACGTGCCGGGCGGCATCCGCGTCGTCGGGCTCGCGGCGTCGGGGGAGCGGGTGGCCGCGCTGCCGCTCGAGCACGGTGCCGACCCCGTGCACGTCCTCGCGCTCGCGGGGTGGGCGGTGGAGGCGCCGGCGACGTCGGCGACCGGTGCGGACGGGGCACTCGAGATCGCCTACCGCACCAGGCCGCTCGACGGGACGGTGCCGAGCCCGGAGGCGGTCTTCCGCGACCTCGACATCGACCCCGCCGACGCGGCCGAGCCGCACCAGCGCGTCGCCGCCTATGCCCTCGTCACCAGCACCCGCGGCGTCCTGCTCACGCAGTTCACCGGGCTGACCAACGTCGAGGGGGAGTGGGGCCTGCCCGGCGGCGGGCTCGACCCGGGGGAGTCGCCGGTCGAGGGCGTCCACCGCGAGGTGTGGGAGGAGACCGGCCAGCGGGTCCGGCTCGGCGAGCTCGTCGCCGTGCAGTCCTCCCACTGGGTGGGCCGGGCGCCGTCGGGCGTCGTCGAGGACTTCCACGCGGTCCGCATCGTCTACGCGGCCACGTGCGCATCGCCGGGCGACCCCGTCGTCCACGACGTCGGTGGCACGACCGCCGACGCGCGGTGGTTCGCCCCGCACGAGCTCGGCAGCCTGCCGCTCACGCGGTCGACGCGCCGGCTGGAGGCGTTGCAGGCCCTCGCGCGGCGCGACTACGACGCTCCGTAGGATGACCGGCATGGACCTCGTCTACGACCTCCTCGTCGTGCTCCACCTCCTCGGCATGGCTGCCATCGTCGGCGGCTGGATCGCCGTCCGCTCCGGGCGAACGGTCATCGCGCCGATCGTGTGGGGGGCGCGGGCCCAGATCGTCACCGGCGTGCTGCTCGTCGGCATCGCCGAGGCCCTCAAGGACGAGGAGCACCACATCAACAACGCGAAGATCGCCGTCAAGCTCGTCGTCGCCCTCGTCGTCGCGGCCACCGCCGAGATCGGCCACGCCCGCTCCAAGCGCGGCGAGGACGCCGGCACGCTGCTCGACGTCGCCGGTGGCGCCGCAGTCGTCAACGTCGGCGTCGCGGCGCTCTGGTGACCGGCCGATCCTGAGGCCGCGAGATGCACTGGGACACAGGCGTCCTCGCGGGCGTCCTCATCGGGCTCGTGTGGCTCGCCGTCGGCACCGTGCTCGTCGTCGTCGGGCGGCGGCGGCAGCGGGCGTCCGACGCCGAGGGCGCCGGCAACGTCGCCATCATCGGCATCTTCCTCCTCGTCGTCGGAGCCCTGACCTGGTTCGCGACGCTCCTGCTGTCCGTCGTCCCCCGCTGACCGTCCAGGATGACGACCACCATCGGGCGGTGAAGCCCGGTGTTGTGCTCGTGCGTCGTCCACGACCGCCGTTGTGGTCGTCTTCCTACACGCACCGGCGGCTGTGGATGACGCGCTCGAGCGCCTGACGGAGTGGGCCAGAGTCAGCGCCATGCCGAGCCCAGGCCCCGTTCCCGTCGTGAGGTTCGTGACTGCGCGTGGTGGTCTGGCCCGGCGAGCGGAGCTGACGCCGCAGTTCACGGGCCGACAGATCGCGGCCGCCGTCGGCAGCGGACTCCTCGTGCGCGACGCTCCCGGCCACTACGCGCTCCCGACGGCGGACGCGGCCCGCCGTGCCGTGCGCCGGGTCAACGGGGTGGCAGTCGGTCGGAGCGCCGCGGCGATGTGGCGTCTCCCGCTCAAGACCCAGCCGACGCGGCCGGAGGTCGCAGTGCCACGGGGTCGACGCGTCCGCCCCGAGGACCAGCACGTGTGCCAGGTGCACTGGCGCACGCTGGAGCCCGAGGACGTGCACCGCGGGGAGGTGACGACGCCGCTGCGCACCGTCGTCGACTGCGCCAGGACGTTGCCCTTCGACGAGGCCCTGGCGGTGGCCGACTCGGCTCTGCGCAGCGGGCGCGTCGGCCGTGACCAGCTCGTCGCGGCAGCCCAGGCCGTTCCTCGTTCGGGTCGCGCGGCCGCTCTTCGCGTGGCGCGGGAGGCCGACGGCCGTGCGGCCAACCCGTTCGAGTCGGTGCTCCGGGCGATCTCGCTCGACGTGCCCGGTCTGCGCCTCGTCCCACAGGCCCCCGTGGTCAGTGCCGGGCGGGTCATCCACCCGGACCTCAGCGACGCCTCCCTGCGCATCGTCGTCGAGGGGGACAGCCACGAGTTCCACACCAACCGGCGCCAGATCGACATCGACTGCGAGCGCTACGACGAGCTGACCCTCGACGGATGGCTGGTTCTGCGGTTCTCGCACCACCAGGCGATGGCCCGGCAGGACTGGGTGCGCGCCACCATGGCTCGAGCGCCGGCGTCGAGGATGACGACCACCATCCCCGGTCTCGCCCCAGGTCCTGCACCGCCGCGTCGCACTGGGTGAATGGTGGTCGTCATCCTGAACGTCGGCGAGGTGCGAGCGGGGTGCCGTGGGAGGCAAGGGGCTCAGGAGGCGTCGTGGACGAGTGCGCCGCCGATGCGGGTCTGCAGCACCCGGGTGTCGCGGATCGCGGCGGGGTCGGAGTGCTCGAGCTCCCACGGGTCGCGGTCGAGGCAGACGAGGTCCGCGAGCTGCCCGGGCGCAAGCTGCCCGACGTCGGTGCGCCCGACGGCAGCGTGCGCCGCGACGGTGAAGGCGTGCACCGCCTCGTCGAGGGTCACGCGCTCCTCCGGCCGCCATCCGCCCCGCGGACGCCCGTCGGCCCGCTGGCGGGTGACGGCGGCGTGCAGGCCCCAGAACGGGTTCGGGTCCTCGACGGGCGCGTCCGACCCGAAGGCGACGGCCACCCCGGCGTCGAGGAAGGTGCGCCAGGCGTACGACGCGAGCCGGCGCGGTCCGATGATGGCGTCCGCGAGCTCGAGGTCGGCCGTGCAGTGGCTCGGCTGCATCGAGGCCACGACGCCGAGGGTCCGGAAACGAGGCACGTCGACGGGCCGGACGTGCTGGGCGTGCTCGACCCGCAGCAGGGCCCGGGCGCCCGCGACGCCGGAGGCACGGACCGCCTCGAAGCAGTCGAGGACGAGCCGGTTCGCCTCGTCGCCGATGGCGTGGGTCGCGACGTCGAGACCCGAGCGCACCGCGAGCAGCGTCCGCTCGAGGAGCACGTCGTACGGCATGGCGGCCATGCCACAGCCCTCGTGGCCGAGGAACGGCTCGGTCATGTGCGCGGTGTGCGAGCCGAGCGCGCCGTCGCTGAAGAACTTCACCGGACCGACGCGGAACACGTCGTCGCCCTGGCCCGAGCGGCGGCCCTGCTCGACGGCGGCCTCGAGGTCGCCGTCACGCGTGCACTTGGTGACGCGGATCCGCAGCGCACCGTCCGCGCGCATGGCGGCGTAGGCGTCGCGGGCGGGCTCGCCGTCGATGTCGGTGATGCTCGTCAGCCCGACCGACAGCAGCCGCTGCTGGCACCGTTCGAGCCAGGGGCGCAGCGGCCCCTCGTCGTGGTCGAGCGCGAGGAGCAGCTCCTGCGCCTTCTCGCGCAGGATGCCGGTGGGTTCGCCGTCGGCGTCGCGGTCGATCTCGCCACCGACGGGGTCGGGGGTGTCTCGGGTGATCCCGGCGGCCCGGAGCGTCGCGGTGTTGGCCCAGAGGGTGTGGCCGTCGACGCTGGCGAGGGCGGCGAGGCGGTCGCCGGTGACGCGGTCGAGCGCGTGCCGGTCCGGCTGGACGGGGACGTCCCAGACGTTGTGGTTCCAGCGGCCGCTGTGCAGGGCGGCGCCGGGCGGCAGCGTGGCCGCTTGGGCCGCGACCCGCGAGAGCGCCTCGGCGAGCGACGTGGCGTCGCGAAGGTCGACCGACGCCATGTCCCGCGAGAGCCACTCGGTGTGCACGTGGGCGTCGTGCAGTCCGGGCATGACGACGACGCCGGGCAGGTCGACGACCTCGCACGAGGCGCCCGCCCCCGCCTCGCGGGCGTCTGCGCCGGCGGCGACGACGCGCCCGTCCTCGACGAGGAGGGCGTCGGTCCACGGGGTCGTCCCCGCGGGCGCGACACCGGTCCAGATGCGGTCGTGCCGGAGGAGGACGCGGCTCACCGGCCGGGCACCAGGACGAGCTTGCCCGTGGTCCGCCGCCCCTCGAGGGCCTCGTAGGCGTCGGCGACCTCCGCGAACGGGTAGCGCCCGCCGACCTCGAGCCGCAGCGACCCGTCGGCGATGGCGCCGAGCACCTCGCCGGCCCGCCACTCGTACTCCTCGCGCGTGGCCACGTAGTGCCCGAGCATCGGGCGGGTGAGGAACAGCGACCCGCCGGCGTTGAGCCGCTGGATGTCGAACGGCGGCACCTGGCCGCTCGCGCCGCCGAAGAGGACCATCATCCCGCGGGGGCGCAGGGACGCGAGCGACGCGTCGAAGGTGGCCTTTCCGACGCCGTCGTACACGACGTCGACGCCGCGGCCTGCGGCCTCGCGCACGGCGGCGGCGAGGTCCTCGGGCGCAGAGAACCGGGAATAGTTGATGACGTGCTGGGCGCCGAGGTCGCGCGCGATCCGGAGCTTCTCGTCGGTGCCGGCCGTGGCGACGACCGTGCCGCCGCGGGCGACGACCAGCTGGACGAGCAGCTGCCCGACGCCGCCGGCGGCCGCGTGCACGAGCGCGACGTCGCCCTCGGAGACGGCGTACGTGCTCGTGACGAGGTAGTGCGCGGTGATGCCCTGGAGCATCGCCGCGGCGGCCACCTCGAGGTCGACGCCCTCGGGGACCCGCACGAGCGCGGAGGCGGGCTTGTTGACGAGCGTCGACTCGCTGCCGGCCGACTGGCACCAGGCGACGCGGTCGCCTACGGCGACGGCGTCGACGCCCGGGCCCAGCGCGACGACGGTGCCCGCGCCCTCGTCCCCGAGGACGAACGGCGTCGGTACCGGGTAGACGCCCTGCCGCTTGTAGACGTCGATGAAGTTGACGCCCGCGGCGGCGACCTCGACCTGCACCTCGCCGGCGCCCGGCTGCGGCACGTCGTGCTCGCGCAGCTCGAGGACGCTGCGGTCGCCCGGTTCGGTGACGAAGACGCTCGTGGCAGTGGTCATGTCCGTCACCCTACGACCGGGCAGCGGCCCCGGCGGAGGCGAGGCGTCCGAGCGCGTCCCCGTCGACGCGGAAGGTCGTCCAGTCCTCGAGAGGCCGCGCGCCGTGGGAGCGGTAGAAGGCGATCGAGGGTTCGTTCCAGTCCAGGACGGCCCACTCCAGACGCGTCCAGCCCCGCTCGACGCACGTGGCCGCCAGGCCGGACAGCAGCGCGGTGCCGATGCCGCCGCCGCGCGTGGCGGGGTCGACGAACAGGTCCTCCAGCCAGATGCCCGGCTGGCCGGTCCACGTCGAGAACGTCGTGAACCACAGCGCCATGCCGACGACCCGGCCGTCCTGCTCGGCCACGTGCGCGAAGGCCACGGGCGCGGCGTCGGCGGGGAAGAGCGCCCGGGTGAACTGCTCGGTCGTCGCCACCGCGGCATCGGGCTCCTTCTCGTAGGCGGCGAGGGCCCGGACGAGCCGGATGAGGTCGGGCACGTCGGCGGGGGTGGCGGGGCGCGTCGCGAAGTCGGTCACGCGGCCCATCCTGCGCCATCGCGCGTGCGCCCGGACAGCGCCGCCCGCGCCGCCGGACCGGCCCGACGGACGCTGTGGGCGCGGAGACGTAGGCTTGGCCCCATCATGAGCACGCTCTTCGACGACCTCCCCATGCCCGGATTCGAGCGCGGCGGGGCCGGTGCCGCAGCGCGGACCGGGCGCGCCGGCGAGGTCACCGAGGTCACCGAGCGCGGCGTGCCGACCTGGGCCGAGGCCGCCGCCCGGGCCGGCATCGCCACCCCCGGTGGCGCGCCCGCTCACGTCGACACCGAGGCGCTGCTGCACGGCCTCAACCCGCAGCAGCGTGAGGCCGTCGTCCACGAGGGTGCGCCGCTGCTCATCGTCGCCGGTGCCGGTTCGGGCAAGACGCGGGTGCTGACCCACCGCATCGCGTGGCTGCTCGGCGAGCGCGCCGTCCAGCCGGGTCAGGTCCTCGCCATCACCTTCACGAACAAGGCCGCGGCCGAGATGCGTGAGCGCGTCGAGGCCATCGTCGGTCCGCGGGCGCGCGCCATGTGGGTCATGACCTTCCACTCCGCGTGCGTCCGCATCCTGCGCCGCGAGGCTGCGAAGGTCGGCATGCGATCGACGTTCTCGATCTACGACGCCGCCGACAGCCAGCGCCTCATGGGGCTGGTGATCCGCGACCTCGACCTCGACCCGAAGCGCTACCAGCCGCGCAGCTTCTCGGCCCAGGTGAGCAACCTCAAGAACGAGCTCGTCGACGAGGAGTCGTACGCGGCGCAGGTGGCCGAGGGCAACCACTACGACCGCACGGTGTCGCAGGCCTACACCCAGTACCAGCGTCGGCTCCGGCAGGCCAACGCGCTCGACTTCGACGACATCATCATGATGACCGTCAACATCCTGCAGGCCTTCCCCGACGTCGCCGAGTACTACCGCCGCCGGTTCCGGCACGTGCTCGTCGACGAGTACCAGGACACCAACCAGGCGCAGTACCAGCTGATCCGCGAGCTCGTCGGCGAGGTCAAGGGACCCGAGGGCTCGTGGAGCGTGCCCCCGGCCGAGCTGTGCGTCGTCGGCGACTCCGACCAGTCGATCTACGCCTTCCGGGGCGCGACGATCCGCAACATCCTCGAGTTCGAGAAGGACTACCCGGACGCGCGCACCATCCTCCTCGAGCAGAACTACCGCTCGACGCAGCGCATCCTGCGCGCCGCCAACGCCGTCATCGCCCGCAACGAGGGTCGGCGGGCGAAGAACCTGTGGACCGACTCCGGCGACGGCGCGATGATCGTCGGCTACGTCGCCGACAACGAGCACGACGAGGCGGCCTTCGTCGCCAAGCAGATCGACGACCTCGCCGACGCGGGGGTTCGCCCGGGCGACGTCGCCGTGTTCTACCGGACCAACGCGCAGAGCCGGGCCATCGAGGAGGTCCTCGTGCGAACCGGCCTGCCGTACAAGGTCGTCGGCGGAACCCGGTTCTACGAGCGGCGCGAGATCAAGGACGCCCTCGCCTACCTGCGCGTCGTGTCCAACCCGACCGACACGGTCAACCTGCGCCGCATCCTCAACGTGCCCAAGCGCGGCATCGGCGACCGCGCGGAGGCGTGCGTCGCGGCCCTCGCCGAGCGCGAGCGCGTCCCGTTCGTCGCGGCCCTCGGTCGCGCCGAGGACGCTCCGGGCATCGCCACCCGTTCGGTCGCGGCGATCAAGGGCTTCACCGAGATGCTCGAGCAGCTGCGCCTCGTCTACGAGAGCGGCGGCGGCATCGCCACGCTCCTCGAGGCGGTCCTCGACCAGAGCGGGTACCTGGCCGAGCTGCGCGCGAGCCACGACCCCCAGGACGAGACCCGCGTCGAGAACCTCGCCGAGCTCGTCGCCGTCGCCCAGGAGTACGACGAGCGCCGGGCCCGCGACTCGGCCGAGGCGGACGCCACGGGGGCACCTGCGTCGACGCCGGGGCAGCCCGACGCCGAGCCCGAGGACGTCGCGCCCGCGGGTGCGCTGGAGGAGTTCCTCGAGCAGGTCTCGCTCGTCGCCGACGCCGACGAGATCCCCGACGAGCCGGAGGCGCAGGCCCAGGGCGTCGTCACCCTCATGACGCTGCACACGGCCAAGGGCCTGGAGTTCCCCGTGGTCTTCCTCACCGGGATGGAGGACGGCACCTTCCCGCACCTGCGCGCCCTCGGCGACCCGAAGGAGCTCGAGGAGGAGCGCCGGCTCGCCTACGTCGGCATCACCCGGGCGCGCGAGCGGCTCTACCTGACGCGGGCCGCCGTGCGGTCGGCGTGGGGGGCGCCCCAGTACAACCCGCCGTCGCGCTTCCTCGACGAGATCCCCGGTGACCTGCTCGACTGGCAGCGGCTCGGGCCCTCGTTCAGCGGCGCCCGTGGTGCGGACCGCCCCGCGGTCGCGACGCTCGCGGCCCGGCCCGGAGTCCGCAGCCCCGGCAAGCGACCGGTCATCTCGCTCAACGCCGGCGACCGGGTCAGCCACGACGCGTTCGGCCTCGGCACCGTCGTGCGGGTCGAGGGCGAGGGCGACAAGTCCATGGCCCACGTCGACTTCGGCACCGACACCGGCACCAAGCGTCTGCTGCTGCGCTACGCGCCGCTCGTCAAGCTCTGAGGAACGCCGGGCTCGAGGGGCGAACCCGCCGGATCCGCGACGAGGCCTGCCCCGCCCGGGTGGGCCTCGTCGCGCGTCGCCGTGGTGCCCGGCCCGGGCGCGGTGGGCTGGATCAGCGGCTCAGGTGTGGCTCGGCGTCTCCCGAGCTCTGCCGGGGTTGCTCGGGGTTGCTCGGGGTTCTTCGGGGTTCCTCGGGGTCTGCAGAGGACCCCGGGGTGTCAGAGGTAGACGCCGTGGTCAGCGAGCCAGGTGCGCGGGGCCACGGCCGCCCCGTCGCCCGGGTGGATCTCCAGGTGCACGTGGGGGCCGGTGGAGTTGCCCGTGGAGCCGCTGTAGGAGACGAGCTGGCCCGGCTCGACCTCGTCGCCGACGGCGACGACGAGGCGGCTGTTGTGGGCCATCCAGGACACGGTGCCGTCCCAGTAGCGGATCTTGACCATGTAGCCGTAGCCCTCAGTGGACCAGCCCGAGAAGACGACGGTGCCGCTCGAGAGGGCGTGGACCGGGGTGCCGGTGGGGACCGCGAGGTCCTGGGCCGGGTGCATCTTGCCCCAGCGCCAGCCGAAGCCGGAGGTCAGCGTGTAGCCCGCGACGGGGACCACCCAGCGGTGGGCGCGGGCGACGGCCCGGGCCTTGGCGGCCTCCGCCGCCTTGCGTGCTGCGGCGGCCCTGGCCTGCGTTCGGGCGCGCGCCGCGGCGGCGGCCTGGTCGGCGGCGTCCTGGGCGTCGGCCGCGGCCTGTTCGGCGGAGGTCGTCGCGCTGGCGATGAGGGCGCTCGCGTCGCGTGCCATGTCGCGCGAGGAGCGGGCGCCCGCGCGTCCCGCGGCGGCCGCGGCCACGGCGTCCGGGTCGGCGGCGAGACCGAGTCCGGCCACGGAGTTCGACACGTTCTTCATCGCGGCGGCCTCTGGGCTCAGCTCCTGGGCGCCGGCCTGCCGGATGACCAGGCCCCCGGCGACGGTCGAGGACAGGATCGCGACGGGCACGACGAGCTGTCGACCCCGGGACGACGTCGAGGGTGGCCGGTGCCGGCCGACGTAACTGCTGGTGGTGGGCACGAAGAGCTGACCTATCGGGATCCGGTTGCGGGCGCTCAGCGTAACGTGACCATTTCGTGATGTACAAAACGGTCTGAAGCGCGGAGCAGCCCGACGTCGCGGTGGAGGGTACGCGACTGGCCCGACCCTAGGGCATCCGCGGCGCCCGTGGCGGTTTCGCACCGCGCGGGTTCGGCGCCCCGAACGCGTCGTCGGCGGCCGGCACCCGCCGGGTGCGCAGCGGGCTGACGCCGGGCGTCAGCGTCGCGCCCGTCGCGTCGAGGTGCGCCAGCGCCGTGGAGATGCCGTGCACGACGCTGCTCGTGATCGGGATGCTCATGTGGCCGACGCCGTGCAGGGCGATGTTGTGCACGTTGAGGTCGGGGTGGTGCAGGGCCGCGTTGCGCTGGGGCACGACCACCTGGTCGAGGTCGGACCAGTAGGCGATGAACCGGGTCTGGCACTCCGGGACCGGGCGCGCCAGCTCGGCGAGGAGCCGGCTGCCGGGGCGCAGCTGACGGGTCAGGCCGTTGTCCCACACGTAGGCCAGGTAGCTGCCTCGGTGCGGGGTCCCGAGCGTGACGAGGGTGTGCACGTGCGCGTCCCCGCCCAGACGCGTCACGTAGTAGCGGGCGATGAGCCCGCCCATCGAGTGGCCGATGACGTGGATGCGCTCGTACCCGGTCTCCTCGACGATCCGCTCGACCTCGGCGCCGAGGTCGGCGGCGGCGGCGCGGACGTCACCGGTGAACATGGAGTAGTTGATGGCATCGATCCGTCCGAAGCCGCGGCGCGCGAGCCCCCGGCGCAGGACGGTGAAGATCGAGCGGTTGTCGACCATGCCGTGCACGAGCAGGATCGGGGTGCCGGCCGCCTCGACGTCGCTCACGATGAGTCCCCGCTGGCTCGGTGGCAGGTGCCCGACGCGGTAGCCGTCGCGACGGTCCGACGCCCGGGGGCCGAGGTGCCCGAGCGGCCACAGCGCCAGGTGCAGGCCGATCCAGGTGGCCTCGAGCGCCGCCCCGGCCAGACCGGTCGGCGTCAGGAGGGCAGCGGCGACGTCCCCGGCCGCGGAGAGGGCGCTCGAGGCGCCACCTGTCCGTCGGGCCGGGGCGGACTCGAGCCGCGACGTCGTCGTCACGCGTGCAGAGGCGCCCACGACGGTGACGTTACCCCGGGTAATGGGCGATGGCTCACTTTCGTGCTGCGGCCTCGGCGGGTCTGGTTAGAGTGCGGCCCATGAGCGAGACCCCCGGCGCCGTGACCTCCGACGTCATCCGAGTGGTCGTGGCCAAGCCGGGCCTCGACGGGCACGACCGCGGCGCCAAGGTGGTCGCCCGGGCCCTGCGCGACGCCGGCATGGAGGTCATCTACACCGGGCTGCACCAGACGCCCGAGCAGATCGTCGAGGCGGCCATCCAGGAGGACGCCGACGTCGTCGGCCTGTCGGTGCTCTCCGGTGCCCACCTGACGCTCTTCGCCCGGGTCGTCGAGCTGCTGCGCGAGCGCGACGCGAGCGACATCGTCGTCTTCGGCGGCGGGATCATCCCGGACGACGACATCCCCGAGCTCGAGCGGCTCGGCGTCGCCAAGGTGTTCACGCCCGGCGCGACGACGCACGAGATCGTCGACTGGGTGCACGCCAACGTCCACCCCGCCTGACGCGCCCGCCTCCGCCTCCCGCCGGGACCCCGCCTCCCCCTTCGCCCGATGGTTCGCGCGCTGCTGAACGAAGCGCGCGAAACCTGGTTTCAGCGCGCAAAATCTGGCGCGCCGAACCCCGGATCGCGCGCTCGTGTCGATCCACACCCGGGTGACGGCCCTCGGCGTCGTCCACAGGCTCACACGATGCCGCGGCTCTGGTGCAGGCAGCACGGCACCGTGAGGGCATGGACCTGCTCGACATCGCCCATCGCGGCGTCTTCAAGGCGGCCGACGCCCTCGGGGCCGGCATCGACGGCCAACAGCTGACCCGGCTCCTCGCCCAGGGGGCCTGCACCCGACTCACCCACGGGTGGTACTCGCTCGGCCGGCCCCGCGACGACGTCGAACGGCATCGGCTGACTGCCTTCGCCCTCGCCACCCAGTACGCCGGCCGGGCGCTTCCGAGCCACCACACTGCGGTCCTACTCGCCGGCCTTCCCGTCCATGGGGTGGGGCTCGACGTCGTCCACCTCACGCGGCTGGAAAGCACTGGGCGCCAAGTCACCTAGGGCCAGTCGGGGCGGCGCACCGACCTCAGGCTGCATCGGTCGATGCCAGGCGTCGAGGCGGCACGGGCGGTGCGGCACGGTGACGGACCGGACCTCGTGCCGATCGAGCACGCGATCGTGGGAGCGGGGATCGTGGGGTCGCCGCTGACCGCCTTGGTGGCCGCAGACGCGGCGCTCTCACGCGGGCTCGTCACCGCGGCGGGTCTCGGCAGTGCTTTGTGCGACTTCCGTGAACGTCACGGCGTGGGGGTGGTCCGCGCCGTACTGCCGTTCGCGGACGGGCGGCACGAGTCACCGGCCGAGACCGTCACCGCCCACGTCCTACGGAGGCTCGGCTACGTCACGGAGCCCCAGTTGGCGGTCGCGACGGAGGGCAGGGTCTACCGGGCCGACCTCCGCATCGTGGGCACGCGGGTCCTGGTGGAGTTCGACGGCCGGTGAAGTATCGCGAGGGCGACGTCACGACGCTCTTCGACGAGAAGCGCCGAGAGGACGCGCTGCGCAGAGCCGGTTGGGTCGTCGTGCGTCTGGTCTGGCAGGACCTTCGGTCGGCCGACGTGGTGCGTCAGCGCATCGAGGCAGCACTCCGCCTCGCGACGCAGGTGGCCTGAGGCCACCACGGACGGTCGGAGCGCGCGACCTCCTGTCGACGCGCGTGATGTTTCCCGCGCGCCAACCACGTTTCGCGCGCTCCAGACAGAAGCGCGCGAAACGTGCGAAGTGGGCGAGGGGTGGTGGGCAGGAGTGGGGTCGGGGTGCGGCCCGCCCGGCGACCGGGTCTGGCACCGAGCGATGTGATCTATGTCCGGTCGGCCGCACCCGATGACGTCGGCACTGGTCAGGGGCACTAGAGTCCGGGGGTCAGCCTTCTTTCGGTTGCGCCCTGGCGCGAGGACCGACCGCGTGCATGCGTGGGTGGCCCGGCAGACGCCTCCTCGGCGCAGTCGAGCACCCCATCGACGACGAGGACGGACCCCACCCGTGGATCTCTTCGAGTACCAAGCCCGCGACATGTTCGAAGCGCACGGAGTACCCGTGCTCGCAGGCGCAACCGCGACGACGCCGGAGGAGGCGCGCGCGGCCGCCGAGCGGATCGGCGAGGCGTCGGGCGGCGTCACCGTCGTCAAGGCGCAGGTCAAGACCGGTGGCCGCGGCAAGGCCGGCGGCGTCAAGGTCGCCAAGAGCGCGGACGAGGCCCGGGCGCACGCGGAGCAGATCCTCGGCATGGACATCAAGGGCCACACCGTCCACAAGGTCATGGTGGCCGCCGGGGCCCGCATCGCCGAGGAGTACTACTTCTCGATCCTGCTCGACCGCGCCAACCGCAGCTACCTCGCCATGTGCTCCAAGGAGGGCGGCATGGAGATCGAGCAGCTGGCCGTCGAGCGCCCGGAGGCGCTGGCCCGCATCGAGGTCGACCCCAATGTCGGCATCGACGCGGCCAAGGCGCAGGAGATCGTCGACGCGGCCGGCTTCGACGAGGCCGACAAGGCCACGATCGCCGGCGTCGTCCAGAAGCTGTGGGAGGTCTACCGCGACGAGGACGCGACGCTCGTCGAGGTCAACCCGCTCGTCAAGACCGAGGACGGCGCCATCATCGCCCTCGACGGCAAGGTGTCCCTCGACACCAACGCCGACTTCCGCCACCCGGACCACGCGGCGCTCGAGGACAAGTCGGCCACCGACCCGCTCGAGGCCGCGGCCAAGGAGAAGGACCTCAACTACGTCAAGCTCGACGGCTCCGTCGGCATCATCGGCAACGGTGCGGGCCTCGTCATGAGCACCCTCGACGTCGTCGCCTACGCCGGCGAGGAGTTCGGCGGCCAGAAGCCGGCGAACTTCCTCGACATCGGCGGCGGTGCCAGCGCCGAGGTCATGGCCAACGGCCTGCACATCATCCTGTCCGACCCGCAGGTCAAGAGCGTGTTCGTCAACGTCTTCGGCGGCATCACCGCCTGCGACGCCGTCGCCAACGGCATCGTCGGCGCGCTCGACGCGCTCGGCGACGAGGAGAACCGCCCGCTCGTCGTGCGCCTCGACGGCAACAACGTCGAGGAGGGCCGTCGCATCCTCCAGGAGCGCAACCACCCGCTGGTGACGATCGAGCCGACGATGGACGGCGCCGCGCGCCGCGCCGCCGAGCTCGCCGCCAAGTAAGACCCGAGTCGACAGAAGAGAGAACGCGAACCATGGCCATCTTCCTCAACGCTGACTCGAAGGTCATCGTCCAGGGCATGACCGGCTCCGAGGGCATGAAGCACACGCAGCGCATGCTCAAGTCCGGCACGAACATCGTCGGCGGCGTCAACCCGCGCAAGGCCGGCACCACCGTCGACTTCGAGGGCGGCGTCAGCGTCCCCGTCTTCGGCTCGGTCGCCGACGCCGTCGCCCAGACCGGCGCCAACGTCAGCGTCATCTTCGTCCCGGCCGCCTTCACCAAGGCCGCCGCCGTCGAGGCCGTCGACGCGGAGGTGCCCCTCGTCGTCGTCATCACCGAGGGCGTCGCCGTCAAGGACACCGCCGAGTTCTACAACTACGCCAAGGCCAAGGGCACGACGCGCATCGTCGGCCCGAACTGCCCGGGCCTCATCACGCCGGGCATCAGCAACGCCGGCATCATCCCCGCCGACATCTCGGGCGGCGGCCGCATCGGCCTGGTCAGCAAGTCGGGCACGCTGACGTACCAGATGATGTACGAGCTGCGTGACTTCGGCTTCAGCTCGGCCGTCGGCATCGGTGGCGACCCGATCATCGGCACGACGCACATCGACTGCCTCGAGGCCTTCCAGAACGACCCCGACACCGACGCGATCGTCATGATCGGCGAGATCGGTGGCGACGCCGAGGAGCGCGCGGCCGCCTACATCAAGGAGCACGTGACCAAGCCCGTCGTCGGCTACGTCGCCGGCTTCACCGCACCCGAAGGCAAGACGATGGGCCACGCCGGCGCCATCGTCTCCGGCTCGTCCGGAACCGCGCAGGCCAAGAAGGAGGCCCTCGAGGCCGCCGGCGTCAAGGTCGGCAAGACGCCGAGCGAGACCGCGCAGCTGATGCGCGAGATCATGCAGGAGCTCGCCGGCTGACGGCCGCGTCGGCAACCGGCAACGTCGTGCGGGCGGTCACCCACAGGGTGGCCGCCCGTCGGCGTCCGGCCCGAGCGGGGCCCGGGTGCGGCCCGTGCGAGCTCATCCGTGCTGGGCCGAGTTCAGCAGTGTCCGGCGTGGGGGCTCGCCCGGGCGGGGACGAGCGTCGACGATGGACGCGACCGCACGCCGGCCCGTCAGGAGTGAGTTCCGTGCCCGCCTCGACCGCCACCCCGTCGTCCGCCGTCCCGGCGGCCCTGCGCGCCGGCCTGCTCGCCGCCGTGGGCACCTGGTCGGTCGTCGGCCTGCCGGCCCTCGTCGGCTGGGTCGCGGCGCCGGAGAGCTCCGTCGGGTGGTTCTCGGCGGTGTCGGTGGGCAGCGCCGTCTGGTTCCTCGGCCACGGCCAGTCGGTCGGCACGACCGGGGGCGTGACCCTGTCGGTGACGCCGCTGCTGCTCCTGCTCGTCTTCGTCCACGTCGCCTTCCGGTTCGCGCGGCGCCTCGCCGGCACCCAGCGGCTGCGCGTCGGGACCGACGCCTGGAGCCAGGTCGCACGCTGGGGTGTCCTACCCGGGTTCGTCGTCGGCTACGGCGCCGGCTCGGCGGTCTTCGCTCTGTTCACCCTCGGCGGTCCCGCGACTCCGGGCGCGGCGGCGGTCCTCGGCTCGCTGCTCGTGCCGCTCGCGGCCCTCGGGTTCGTGCTCCTGCGTCCCGACGACGAGGCTGCACCGGCGTTCGTCAAGGCCTGGTTCCGACGCGGCCCGACGTGGCTGCCGATGGTGTGGCGCTCCGGGTGGCGCGGTGTCGGCACGCTGCTCGCCGTCGGCGCGGCGCTCGTCGTGCTGCGGCTCGTCGTGGCCTGGAGCGAGGTGATGGCGGTCCAGGCCGAGTACGGCGCCAACGCGGGAGCCGCGGTCGTCCTGGGCCTGGCGCAGGTCGCGCTGCTCGGCAACGCGGCGACGTGGGCCCTGGGCTTCCTCGCCGGGCCGGGCTTCCAGCTCGCGCTCGGCTCGAGCGTCACGCCCGGCGCCGCGCAGCCGGGGCTCCTGCCGCTCGTCCCGGTCCTGGGCGCCCTGCCCCGCGCGGCCGACTACCCGGCGGCGACGTACCTCGTCCTCCTCGTGCCCGTGGCCGTCGGTGCGGTCCAGGCCCGACGCGTCGACCGGGAGCTCGAGTTCTTCGGCAACGTCCGCGCCCGGCTGTCGGCGACCGTCGTGGCGTCCCTGCTTCCGGTCGCCGTCGTCGTGGCCCTGACGGCGCTCGCCAACGGCTCGGTGGGCGTGGACCGGCTCTCTCGCGTGGGGGTCCCGCTCGCGCCGTTCGCCGGCTTCCTCGCTGCGGAGGTCCTCGCCGGGGCGCTGCTGTGGCTCGCCGGGCTGCTCGTGCGCGAGCGGCGCTCGGATGCCTCGGGCGCCCCGGGTGCCTCCGACGCGTCCGACGCGTCCGACGCGTCCGGTCGGTCGGAGGCAGGTCAGTCGGAGGCAGCGGGTCCCGATGCCGGCGGCGGAACCGCCACGAACGCGGACACCGGCACGAGCACTCACACGGACACCGACCCGGCCGGCACCGGGCGGGTCAGCCGGAGATGAACCCGAGCGGGCTCACGTCCCGGAGCTGCTCGCACTGTCCGCGCGCCACCGACGTCTGGGCGCCGGCGACGCACTCCTCGTAGCGGCTCACCGGTCCGTACATCAGGGCCTGCAGCAGCAGCGAGATGACCGGCAGGGTCAACACGGCGAGCGAGACGGCGGCCCAGACCTTCTCGCGACCCGGCCGCGGCGTCAGGAAGCGCAGCAGCCGCACGGCCAGGACCATCGCGATGACGAGCGGCAGCAGTGCGACGAACCGCTGCGGCAGCGGCAGGTACATCCCGGCGATCCCGACGAGCGCGAAGAGCGGGACGGGCAGCGAGTAGCGCGCCTTCTCGCGGGCGTAGGCGATCTCGGCCTCGCGCTGCGGGTCCCGGGGCGACTGGCTCATACGTCCCATCCTCACGCATGCCCGGGGCTGGAGCAGCACGGGCCCGGTCGGTCGTCGCGCTCCGCCGGTCGGGCTGCCGGCGCCGGGCGTCGGGAGCGGACGGTGTGCCGTCGCTAGACTCCGGGCCGTGACGACCGAGGCCTCCGCCAGCCAGCCCGTCGCGGACGGGTCGCCCGCACCACAGGGTCGCGCGACCGGGCCGGTCGACGTCGTCGTCCTCGTCTCGGGTTCCGGGACGCTGCTTCAGGCGCTCCTCGACGCCTCGCGCGACCCGGCCCTCGGCGTCCGGGTGGCCCTGGTCCTCGCTGACCGGCCGTGCGCCGGGCTCGAACGGGCCGAGCGGGCAGGTGTCCCGACGGCTCTCGTCCGTCCGGGTGACCACCCGGACCGGGCGGCCTGGGACGCCGCGCTCGCCGCCCGGATCGCCGAGGCGTCCCCGGCGTTCGCCGTCAGCGCCGGGTTCATGCGGATCCTGGGGCCCGAGGTCCTCGCCGCGGTCACCGTCGTCAACACGCACCCGGCGTTGCTGCCGAGCTTCCCCGGCGGCCACGGCGTCCGCGACGCGCTGGCCTACGGGGTCAAGGTGACGGGCACGACGTGCCACGTCCTGTCTCTTATACACATCTGACGCTGCCGACGACGGA
>NZ_JBNDHY010000024.1:0-40467 GCF_056755315.1 Monashia sp. HAY1-2A | reverse complement strand
TCCGTCGTCGGCAGCGTCAGATGTGTATAAGAGACAGGGTGGCGGGGCGGGTGGTGTCGGTCATGCGTCCTCCTCAGTCGCGGCCGCACAGGGCCGGTCGGGCCGCGCGCAGGTTCGGGCAGCAGCCGGGTGCGCACACCGAGGGCATCCGACCCTCGTAGGTCGGGACGGCCTCCCCGCGGGCCTCGGCGGCCCGCTCGAGCAGGGCGTCGACCAGGTCGCGCACGAAGGTGTCGGCCGCGCCCACGGTGGGCACCCGGACGAGACGGACGCCGAGACTGTCGCACGTCCGCTTGGCCTCCGTGTCGAGGTCGTAGACGACCTCCATGTGGTCCGAGACGAAGCCGATCGGGGCCAGCACCACGGTCGTCACCCCCTCGGCCGCCAGCTGCTCGATGCGGTCGTTGACGTCCGGCTCGAGCCAGGGCTGGGTGGGCGGCCCGGACCGCGAGCAGTAGACGAGCTCACCGGTGAGGTCGCGACCGAGCACCCGACCGGCCTCGTCGGCCAGCCGCGAGGCGAGTGCCAGGTGCTGGCGCCGGTAGAGGTTGCCCTCGCCGTCGCCGGGTCCGGACGTGTCGTCCATGGCGTCCGGGATCGAGTGCGTGACGAACAGCAGGGCGAGCTCACGGTCGGGCAGCCCGTCTAGCGCGCGCAGGGACCGGACCAGCTCCTCGAGGTTGGCGGCGGCGAAGCCGGGCCGCGGCGCGTACGGGGCCACCTTGTCGATGCTCAGCTCGATGCCGTCCTCGCGCAGCTCGGCGGCCGCGTCGGCGAGGTTCTCGCGGTACTGACGGCACGAGGAGTAGGACGAGTAGGCGCTCGTGGTCAGGGTGAGGACGCGTCGGTGCCCCGCCGCATGGGCGTCGCGGAGGGCGTCGACGACGAACGGCTCGCTGTTGCGGTTGCCCCACACGACCGGGGCGTCGAGGCCGCGCCCGTCGAGCTCGCGGCGCAGCGCGGCGACGAGGGCACGGTTCTGGTCGTTGATCGGGCTGCGGCCGCCGAAGAGGTGGTAGTGCTCGCCGACCTCGGCGAGGCGCTCGTCGGGAATGCCCCGGCCGGCGGTGACGCGGCGCAGGAACGGCATGACCTCGTCGGGGCCCTCGGGGCCGCCGAAGCCCAGCAGGAGCACCGCGTCGTAGGGCTCGAGCGAGGACCCGCTCGGGCCGGGTGCACCCGGCCCGAGAGCGGGCCCTGGAGCCGACCCTGGACCCGGCGTCGTGCCGGGCCGGTCGCCGCTGCTGGGGGTCTGCGCTGTCATGGGGTGGCCGTGGCCTCTCGTCGGGGTCGGGGCTCGGGCGTCTGGGCGCCGGTGCCGGTGGTCGTGGGTCCCGGTGGCCGGTCAGGGACCGGACCGCAGGGGGGTGGGGGCGTTGAGGTCGAGGCGGACGGCGACCATGCGGACGGCGAAGACGAGGCCGACGGCGGTCCACAGCAGCCAGTCCCGCAGCGAACCGAGCTGGGCGGCGGCGACGATGACGACCGCGCCGAGCATGGCCGGCACGGCGTAGAGCTCGCGTCGCAGCACCTCGGGCACCTGCCCGGCGAGCACGTCGCGCACGACGCCGCCGCCGACCGCGGTGATGATGCCGACGAGGACCGCGGCGACGGGCGCGACCCCGGGCGTCGTGACGGCCTTGAGGCTGCCGGACACGGCGAAGACGGCAAGGCCCGCGGCGTCGAGGACCCGGACGAAGCGCGACGTGCGCTCGACGGCCGGGTGGTAGAGGAAGGTGACGAGCCCGCCGAGACCCGCGGCCGTGAGCAGCCGCCAGTCGCTGATGCCCACCGGCGGGACGTCACCGATGAGCAGGTCGCGCACGATGCCGCCGCCGAGCGCCGCGGCGCACGCGAGCACGAGGACGCCGAAGAGGTCGAGCCCCTTCTTGACGGCGACGAGACCGCCGGAGAGCGCGAAGACGAACACGCCGACGATGTCGAGGGCGAGCTGGGCGGAGGCGTACGAGGTGGGCATGCCACAGCAAACGGTACCTGCGCGGCGTGGGCGCTTTCGTGCCCGCCCGCCCGGTGGCATGCTCGACGCACATCCAGCCCACCGACCCGTCCGACCCCACCCACCGAAGGACCCTTCCATGCAGCACCTCCGGCTCGTCGGCGTCCACGAGGACGGCACGCACCTGCTGCTGACCGACGACGACGGCAACCGGTTCGCCCTCCCGCTCGACGAGCCGCTCCGGGCGGCCGCGCGTCGCGACCGGCCCCGGCTCGGGCAGCTGCAGATCCAGGTCGCGGGGGGCCTGCGCCCCCGGGACGTCCAGGCGCTGATCCGGGCCGGCATGTCCGCCGAGGACGTCGCGGACCGGGCCGGCTGGCCGGTCGAGAAGGTGCACCGGTACGAGGGTCCCATCCTCGCCGAGCGAGAGCACGTCGCCGGGCTGGCGCGGGTCGCACGGCTCCGCGCCCGGGGCGCGTCGCACGGCGGGTCCCCGACGCTCGAGGCCCGGGTGTCCGAGCGCCTCCGGTCGCGCGAGATCGACCTCGGCACGGTCCGGTGGGACTCCCGCCGTACCGAGGCGGGAACGTGGACTGCCCTGCTGCGCTTCAGCGCCGGGGGCCGCGACCGTGCGCGACAGCGGGTCGTAGTGCCAGGCGGCCTCGCGCTCGCGGCCCCATCCCCTCCCCGCACCTGTCGGTGTCGAGCCGCCCGAGCCGCGTCTACGACGTCGAGGCCGAGGGAGGCGTCGGCGAACCCCGCGACAGCGGTGACGCCCGACGCGCGACCGGCGCCTCCGCGAGCGCCCGGCGCCGCGAGGGCGAGACCGTCGACCTCATGGCGGCGATGCGCGAGCGCAGCGCGCAGCGCCGCGGACGCCGCCGGCCACGCGCCACCGAGGTGCCCGGGCTCGAGGACGCGCCGGAGGAGGCGCTGCCGCTCGAGGAGCTGGCACGCGACCCCCGCGAGGAGCTGCCGCCCGCGGCGCACACCCACCCCGAGGACGACCCCGACGTCGAGAAGCACGGGTCGGCCCAGGAGCGGATCGGTGCGGAGGCGGCCGCCCGCAAGGTCCGTCGGGCCGAGCGCACCCAGCCGGTGCGTCAGACCGACCCCACCAGCGACCCGAGCACCGACGCCGAGCTGGCCGCAGCCGAGCAGGGCGCCGTCGAGCAGGCGGCCGAGGTGGACGGAGGGGACGACCGTGGCGTCGCCGGGGCGTCGGTTGGCGCGGGTGAGGTCGACGACACCCTCCGCACCCACGACACCCACGACACCGACGACACCGGCGACACCGACGACACCGGCGAGCCGGGCGAGGTCGACGACACCGACCCTCCCGCCCACGCGGCCGAGGCGGCGGAGGGCGTCCGGGCGGTGGCCGACACCGGCCAGCCCCTCGGAGCCGACGCCGGGCAGGAGGAGACGGGCGAGCTCATCGAGGAGCGGGCCACGTCGGGCGACCCTCGTCCGGCTCCGGCGCGGCGCCCGTCCACCGCGCGCAAGTCCGGACGCCCGAGCGTCCCCAGCTGGGACGACATCATGTTCGGCCGTCGCGGCGACTGAGGACCGACACCCGCGGCCGGCCACGACCGGCCCGCCTGCCCCGGCCGGATCGGTTCGTCCCCCTCAGTCGGCCTGCGTGATCGGCAACGGCGGCACCGGGCACACGTCGAGGTCGAAGGGCAGCACCTCGGGCGAGACCGCGGCGGCCCGAGCCGCGTGCGAGGTCATCCGTCGCATGTAGTGGCGGCGGCACAGCACCTCGTACTCGACGACGCCTGCCGCCGGCTTCGTGTCCCCGACGACGACCTGCTCGCCCTCGACGACCATGACCCCGTCGAGGACGCGGGCGTTCGTCGTCGCGCGGCGACCGCACCAGCACAGGGCCTCCACCTGGAGCACCTGGACCCGGTCGGCGAGCTCGATGAGGCGCTTGCTGCCGGGAAACAGCTCGGTGCGGAAGTCGGCGGTGATGCCGAAGGCGAAGACGTCGACGTCCATCTCGTCGACGATGCGGGCCAGCTGCTCGACCTGCTCGCCGGTGTAGAACTGGGCCTCGTCGCAGACGAGGTAGTCGATGCGGTGGCCGGCGGTGGCGCGGTCGACGACGGTCTCCCAGAAGTCGAGGCTGTCCTCGACCTCGAGGGCCCCGGTCGACAGGCCGAGCCGGGAGGACAGCACGTTGGTCCCGGCGCGGTCCATCTTCGTGAAGATGAGGCCGACGCGACCGCGCGCGCCGTGGTTGTGGTCCATCTGCAGGGCGAGCGTCGACTTGCCGCAGTCCATGGTTCCGGAGAAGAAGACGAGCTCAGCCACGGGCCACCACCCTAGGACCCGAGGCGGGGCGGGACCACGACCACCGGCACGGCGAGTTCCGCCTCGCTCGTCGACCCGTGCAGGCCGAGCAGGCGCACGACCTCGGGGCGCATGACGCCGGAGTGGACGACGGCCAGACCGTCGCCCGTCACGACGAGCAGGTCGCCGATCCGTGGCGCGACGTGCGGGCTCACCACGCCGAACCAGCCCTCGTCGACGGCCTGCTCGCGGGTCAGGACGCGGGCGCGTCCGGCGAACCGTGACTCCCAGGTGGCGGCGACGTCGGCCTCCGCTCCGACCTGCGTGTAGAGCTGGAGGTTGCGCGGCTCGCCGCCGAGGTGGCGCACGCCGGTCATGAGGGCCGGTTCGTCGACGAGGTCGACGCGGGCCTCGAAGGGAACGTCGACCATGCCGTGGTCGGCCGTGACCACGACCGAGGTGTCGGCCGGCACGCTCGCGGCGAGACGGCGCAGGGCGGCGTCCACCGCCTCCACCTCGTCGCCCCACTGCCAGGACTGGCAGCCGTGGACGTGCCCCACCTTGTCGACCTCGCCCCAGTACAGGTAGACGAGCGACCGCGGCGCGGCCCGCACCGCGGCCAGTGCGGCGTCGACGCGGGCCTCGAGGGCGTGCGCGGCGCGGAAGCCCCCGCCGCGCAGGGCCGCCGTGGTCAGTCCCGAGCCGTCGAAGTAGTGCGGACCGACCATCGTCACGCGAACGCCCTCGGACTCGACCTGCTCGAAGACGGTGCGGTTCGGCTGCCAGGCGCGCGGGTCGGGTCCGTTCTCCCAGGACAGCTCGTTGAGGACCCGGTCGGTCTCGGGGTCGAGCACCTGCATGCCGACGAGGCCGTGGGCGCCGGGCGGCAGGCCGGTGCCGAACGACCCCATCGAGGTCGCCGTGGTCGTCGGGAAGCCGCAGGGCACGCGCCGCATCGCCTCGAAGCGCGAGCGCAGGAACGGCGCGTGCCCGCTGCGCTGGCGCAACAGGTCGTGACCGAGCCCGTCGACGAGCACGACGACGCTGCGCGCCGCCTCAGGCAGGTCGAGGACGTCACGTCCGGCGAAGGCGGGGACGCCGAGGCTCGCCGCCACCGACGGCAGGACCGACGCGAGGGTCGGTCCGGACCAGTCGAGCGCCGGGGCGGCCTCGCGTGGGGGCGTCGTCACCTCAGAGCGCCGAGCCGCCGCCGATGCTCGCCGACAGGACCCGCGCGAACCGCATCGCCTTGCCCACGGCGGCCTCGCCGTCCGCGGCCGAGCTGATGCGCAGCGAGATGTCGTCGGAGGCGATGGTGCCCTCGAACCCGTGGTCGGCCGTGCAGTCCGGGTCGCCGCACTGTGCGGGGATCATGTCGAGGCGGCTCACCGCGCCCCAGCCGAGCGTGAGCGTCAGGTCGCGGCCGTGGCTGCCCGGACTGAAGCTGGCCGGCTCGGACACGACGTGGGTCAGCATGACGCCCCGGACGGCCGCGAGCGGCACGGTCTCGGTCGTCGCGGTCGCCATGAGCTTGTCGTCGGGCTCGGCGTGGTCGTCGGCGTGCGCGATGACGAGGCGCTGCGGCGTGACGACGAGGACGGTGACGTGTCGCCGGACCGTCTCGTGGTCGAACGTCGTCTCCTGGTGGACGAGGTGGCTGACGACCTCGTCGTCGGCGACGGCGGACTCGACGACGTCGCACACGAGGTCCGGGTAGTAGCCCGCGCGGGTGATGTCCGCGGTGAGCTCGTCGGGAAGGGCCCGGTGGGCGTCCTGGGTCATGCGTCGCATGGGGTCATCCTTGCACTCGCGGTGGGCCGCACCGGTCAGGTCATCCGCCGGCGGCCCGGGTCCTTGCGCACGAGGGCGTGCCGCACGACGACCTCGGCCCCGAGCACGTCGACACCGCCGGTCCACGCGTTGACCGGGTTGAGCTCGACCGACGCGAGCTCGGGATGGTCGTCGGCGAGGACCGAGAGCCGCGCGACGAGGTCGGCCAGTGCCGCCCGGTGCACCGGCGCCGCGCCCCGGTGGCCGTTGAGCAGGGGCGCCGCCTTGACCCCGTCGATGAGGTCGGTGACGTCGACGTCGGTCAGCGGTGGGATGCGGTGGGCGACGTCGCCGAGCAGCTCGGTCGGCGGCCCGGCGACGGAGAAGGAGACGACCGGGCCGAAGAGCGGGTCCTCGCTCGCCCGCAGGACGCACGAGACGCCGGGCACCGCCATCCGCTGCACGACGAACCGGTCGGCGCCCAGCGGCCCGAGCCGCCCGGTGAGGGACGCGTGGGCCTCGCGCACCGCCTCGGCGTCGACGAGGTCACCACGGACGCCGACGAGTCCGGGCTGGTGGCGCACGACGGGCGACGTGGACTTGAGGATGACCGGGTAGGTCAGCTCGTCGGCGGCGGCCACCGCGGAGTCCGCGGTCGTCACCTCGACGGCAGGCCAGAGGCGGATGCCGTACGAACCGAGGAGGTCTCGAGCCTCGTCGCGGGTCAGGGCCCGGCCGTCGGGCGACCCGGCGAGCACCGTGTCGATGACCCGCTCCGCGCGCAGCCGGTCGATGCCGACAGGGGCGACCGGGCTGCCGCGGTCGCGCGAGCGCCACAGGGCGTACCGGGTCACGGCGTTGAGCGCCCGGATGCCGTCCTCCGGCATCGAGTACACGGGGACCGAGCGGCGCTGCCCGTCCTGCTCGTAGGAGAGTCCGTCACCGACACCACGCATGCCGAGGAACGTTGCGACACACGGCTTCTCGTGGCTGGCAGCGATGGACCGCACCGCCGTGAGCACCTCCTCGTCCTGGGTGACGAGGGGAGGGATGAAGGCGGCCACGACGCTGTCGACCTCGTCGTCGGCGAAGGCCGCGTCGAGTGCCGCGGCGAACTCCTCCGCGGACGCCTGCGGCATCAGCGACACCGGGCCGTGCGTCACCCGCAGCCCCCAGCTGAGGCAGGCCGATGCGCTGAGCGCACCGAGGGCGTCGGAGTTGCCGACGATGGCGACGCGCTCCCCCCGGGGCAGCGGCTGGTGCAGGGTCAGCTGGGCGACGTCGAAGAGCTGGTGGACGTTCTCCACCCGGATGACGCCCGCCTGGCGCAGCAGGGCGTCGAAGGCCTGCGGCGGCGCGTTCGTGACGCGCGTGCGGTGCCCCGGGGGCGCCGCGTAGCTCGACACGCCCGAGGACACGACGACGACCGGCTTGACCTGGGCCAGCTGGCGGGCGATGCGGGAGAACTTGCGGGGGTTGCCCATCGACTCCAGGTACAGGCCCACGGTGTCGGTGGACTGGTCGTCGATCCAGTACTGCAGGAGGTCGTTGCCCGAGACGTCGACGCGGTTGCCGGCCGAGGCGAACACCGAGATGCCGAGGCCGCGCCGGGCCGCCGAGGCGAGGACGGCGACGCCGAGGGCACCGCTCTGGGCGAAGAGGCCGAGCCTCCCTCGCTCGGGGATGACGGGGGCGAGCGTCGCGTTCAGCCTCACCTCGGGGTCGTTGTTGACGAGGCCGAAGCTGTTCGGCCCGACGAGGCGCATGCCGGCCCGCCGGACGCGTCGCCGCAGCCGGTCCTGCAGCCTGGCGCCCTCCTCCCCCGCGTCGGCGAAGCCGGAGGACATGACGAGCAGGGCCCGGACGCCGGCCTTGCCGCACTCCTTGACGACGCCGACGGCCTGCTCGGCCGGGACGACGACGACGGCGAGGTCGACCTGCTCGGGCACGTCGGCGATCGTCGGGTAGGCCGGCAGCCCCTGGACGGTGTCGGCGACGCGGTGGATCGGGTAGATCTCGCCCGCGAACCCGGCGGCCAGGATGTTGCGCAGCACGAGGGCACCGATCGACTCCTCGCGGCGGCTCGCCCCGATGATCGCGACGCGCCTCGGGAACAGGATCGTGCTCATGCTGCGCGCCTCGGCACGGTGCTCACGGGCCAGCTGCACGGCCTTGCTCTGCTCGGTCGGCAGGATGTCGAAGGACACCTCGACGACGCCGTCCTCGACGTGGTGCGACACCTCGTAGCCGGCCTCGCGGAACACCTGGAGCATCTTGCGGTTCTGCGGCAGCACCTCTGCGGTGAACCGGGTGATGCCGAGCTCCTGGGCGATGGCGGCGAGGTGCTCGAGCATGACCGAGCCGATGCCCTTGCCCTGGAAGTGGTCGGAGATGTTGAAGGCGACCTCGGCGCTCTGGTCGTCGATGCGGTCGTACCGGCCGATGCCGATGATCTCGTCGTCGAGCGTGGCCACGAGGGCGACGCGGTCGTGGTGGTCGACGTGGGTGAAGCGGTACACGTCGCGGTCGCTCAGCTGGCGCAGCGGCGCGAAGAAGCGCAGGTAGATCGACTCCGCTGACTGCCGCGCGTGGAAGGTGCGGATGCCGTCGGCGTCGCCGGGCCCGATGGGGCGCACGTGGGCCACGGTGCCGTCGCGCAGCACGACGTCGGCCTCCCACTCGACGGGGCCCGTCGGCGACTCGTCGGCGCCCCCGCCGGCTGCCGTCGCGGGACCGGACGCGTCGGCGCCGGCCTCGTGGTCCGCTCCCGAAACCATGGGGCCCATCGTGTCACGTCGCGTCGGCGGCGCACCCCCGGTGCGAAGGTGGCCACATGGAGTTCACCGACGTCGTCCGCGCCCGTCGCATGTGCCGCCGCTACGACCCCGACCGCGCCGTCCCGCGGGAGGTCGTGCAGCGGTGCCTCGACAACGCGGTACGGGCCCCGAGCGCCGGTTTCAGCCAGGGCTGGGACTTCCTCGTGCTGTCGACGGACGCCGAGCGCGCGCCCTTCTGGACGGCCACGGCCGAGCCGGGGTCCACGGCCACCGACGACCCGTGGCTCGCCGGCGTCAAGGCCGCACCCGTCCTCGTGCTGTGCCTGTCGGACAAGGACGCCTACCTCGACCGGTACGCCGCTCCCGACAAGGGCTGGACCGACCGTGACGAGGCCCGCTGGCCGGTGCCCTACTGGGACGTCGACACGGGCATGGCGGCCCTGCTCATGCTGCTCACGGCCACGGACGAGGGTCTCGGCAGCCTCTTCTTCGGCGTCCCACCGGCGCGGCACCCCGCGGTCAGGCAGGCCCTCAGCATCCCCGACGGACGCCGCATCGTCGGGGTCGTCTCCCTCGGGTACGCCGTCCCGGGGCCGAAGAGCCCGAGCCTGCGACGGCACCGGCGCACCGGTGCGGAGGTCGCCCACTGGGGCCGTTTCGGCGTGGCAGGTGAGCCGTCGTGAGCGGCCTGCGCGAAGATGGGGTGTTCACCCGCTAGCGGCAAGGAGCAGCACCCGGCATGGCCCGACGCACGACCACCACGCCTCCCCCCGAGGACTTCGAGGAGAAGATCGTCGGGATCGACGTCGAGGAGGAGATGCAGAACGCCTTCCTCGAGTACTCCTACAGCGTCATCTACTCCCGTGCCCTGCCCGACGCGCGTGACGGCCTCAAGCCGGTGCAGCGACGGATCCTCTACGGCGCCAACGAGCTCGGCCTGCGCCCCGACCGCGGGCACGTCAAGAGCCAGCGCGTCGTCGGCGAGGTCATGGGCAAGTACCACCCGCACGGCGACCAGGCGATCTACGACGCCCTCGTGCGCATGGCCCAGCCCTTCACGCTGCGCCTGCCGCTCATCGACGGCCACGGGAACTTCGGCTCGCTCGACGACGGCCCCGCAGCCGCCCGGTACACCGAGGCGCGGATGGCCGACGCCGCCCTGCTCATGGTCTCGGGCCTCGACGAGGACACCGTCGACTTCGTCCCGAACTACGACGACACCCAGCTGCAGCCCGGCGTCCTGCCCGCCGCGTTCCCCAACCTGCTCGTCAACGGGGCGTCCGGCATCGCCGTCGGCATGGCGACGAACATGCCGCCGCACAACCTCGTCGAGGTCATCGGGGCGGCCCGGCACCTCATCGCCAACCCGACCTGCTCGCTCGACGAGCTGATGAAGTTCGTGCCCGGCCCGGACCTGCCCTGCGGCGGCAGGATCGTCGGCCTCGAGGGCATCCGCGACGCCTACCTCACCGGCCGTGGCAGCTTCCGCACCCGCGCCACCGCCCGCGTCGAGTCGATCACGCCGCGGCGCAAGGGCATCGTCGTCACCGAGCTGCCCTACCTCGTCGGGCCGGAGAAGGTCATCGACAAGGTCAAGGACCTCGTGCAGTCCAAGAAGCTGCAGGGCATCTCCGACCTCAAGGACCTCTCGGACCGCACCCACGGCCTGCGCCTCGTCATCGAGGTCAAGAACGGGTTCAACCCCGACGCCGTGCTCGAGCAGCTGTACCGGCTGACGCCGATGGAGGAGAACTTCGGCATCAACAACGTCGCGCTCGTCGACGGCCAGCCCCGCACCATGGGGCTCAAGGAGCTGCTCAAGGTCTACGTCGACTTCCGCACCGACGTCGTCCGCCGGCGCACCTCCTTCCGCAGGCGCAGGGCCGAGGACCGGCTGCACCTCGTCGACGGCCTGCTCATCGCGATCCTCGACATCGACGAGGTGATCCAGCTGATCCGCTCCTCGGACGACGCCGGCACCGCCCGCGAACGGCTCATGGGCGTCTTCGAGCTGTCCGAGCTGCAGGCCAACTACATCCTCGAGCTGCAGCTGCGCCGCCTGACGAAGTTCTCGCGGATCGAGCTGGAGAAGGAGAAGGAGACGCTCGAGCGGACCATCGAGGAGCTCCGCGCCGTCCTCGAGAACGAGAAGCTCCTCCTGAAGCTCGTCTCGACCGAGCTCGCCGACGTCGCCAGGTCGCACGGCACCCCGCGGCGCACCGTGCTGCTCGAGAGCTCCGGACAGAGCGCCACCGCGGCCGCCGCCTCGCCCCTCGAGATCGCCGACGACCCGTGCTGGGTGCTCCTGTCCTCGACGGGCCTGCTGGCCCGGACCGGCTCCGACGAGCCGGTGACCGCCGAGGGGTCGCGCTCCAAGCACGACGTCGTCGTCGGTGCGGTGCGCACCACGGCCCGCGGCGAGTTCGGTCTGGTCACCTCCGCCGGACGAGTGGTCCGCCTGTCCGCGCTCGACCTGCCGACGCTGCCGCCCACCAACGGCGCCCCCAGCCTGTCCGGCGGCGCGCCCCTCGCGGCCTACGTCGACCTGGCCGGGGGCGAGCAGCCGGTGACGATCGTGCCGGTCGGCGCCGAGGCACCCGTCGTCGCGCTCGGCACCGCGAGCGGCGTCGTCAAGCGCGTCACGCCCGACGCCCCGAAGAGCAACGAGTGGGACGTCATCGCCCTCAAGGACGGCGACACCGTCGTGGGGGCGGCGGTGGCCGACCGCGACGAGCTCGACCTCGTCTTCGTCACGACCGACGCCCAGCTGCTGCGCTTCGCCGCGAGATCCGTTCGGCCGCAAGGCCGCTCGGCGGGCGGGATGGCCGGCATCAAGCTGGCACCCGGTGCGCGCGTCGCCTGGTTCGGGGTCGTCGACCCGACCCGCGAGGGCGTCGTCGTGACGTCGGCCGGCTCGTCGGGCGCCCTGCCCGGCACCGAGGGCGGGTCGCTCAAGGTGACGCCCTACGCCGAGTACCCGGCCAAGGGCCGGGCCACCGGCGGCGTCCGCTGCCACCGCTTCCTCAAGGGAGAGGACACGCTCGTGCTCGCCTTCGCCGGCAACACCCCGGCCCGCGCGGCGGCCGCCAACGGCGTCGCCATCGACCTGCCGCCGGCCGAGGGCCGGCGCGACGGCTCCGGGATGCCGACCAGCTCAGTGATCGCCAGGGTCGCCGCTCCCCCGACGGAGGGTGCCGCATCATGACCCCACCTCCCACGGACGCCACGACACCCGACGACGGGACGGCCGACGCCGGCCACGACACGCATCCCGCCACGACCGGTCACGGCGAGCCGGCGAGCGACGCGTGCTCGGTCCTGTTCGACCACGACGGCACGAGCGCGTTCGGCACCGCCGCCCGCGCCCGGTTCTTCGTCGTCGTCGAGCAGCCCGGCCCCTGGGGCCGCGACGCCGCGCGCGAGTCGCATCTGGACCACGACCTCGGCGCTGAGCTCGACGCCCGCACCGCCCAGGCCGGTGGGCGGTTCATGCTCGTGCGCAAGCCGGGCGGCCACCCGGCGACGGACGAACCCCGAACGGTCCTGCTCGCCCACGCCGGCGAGCAGCCGGCCGACGCCTGGCTGCTGCGGGCCCAGGTCACCAGCATCGGTGACCTGCTCGGCCTCGACTGGGGAGCCCTGGCCCGTGGCAGCGAGGCGCTCGTGCGCGCCTCCCTGCCCGGCGCGGAGCCGGCCGAGCCCAGCCTCCTCGTGTGCACCAACGGCCGACGCGACGTCTGCTGCGCGGTGCGTGGGCGACCGCTCGCGGTCCACGCCGCCCGGGTCGCGCCCGGTCGCGTGTGGGAGGTGTCGCACACCGGCGGTCACCGCTTCGCCCCGACGGCGGTGCTCCTGCCGTGGGGCCAGACCTACGCCCGGCTCGACGACCCCGCGGCCGAGTGGGTGCTCGGTGCGAGCGCCTCGGGCCACACGCCGGCGGAGCTGCTCGGACCGCTGCACGACCGCGGCCGGTCCGCCCTCGAACCGGCCGCGCAGTGCGCCGAGTCGCACGTCCGCAGCCTGTTCGGCGAGACGCACCTGCCGGCGCTCTGGGCCGGGGTGCCGGAGCCGCGGACCGGCACGGCGACCCCAGCGACCGCCCCGACGGCGACCGACGGGGCGGCGCAGGGGCCGACGGAGGGGGCTGGGGAGAGGCCGACGCAGAGGTCCACGGACACACCCGCGGAGCAGGCGGGGACCCGGGTCCCGCAGCCCGGCACGGACGTCGCGGCGACCCCGGATGCCTGGATCGTCCCGGTCACCCACCTCGACGGACGCGCGTGGCGGGTCCGCGTCGAGCGCACGTCGGCGGGCCGGGCTCGACCCGAGTCGTGCGGCAAGAAGGCGGTGCCGGTGCACGAGTACCGCGTCACCGTCGTCGCCGGGCCGTCGCCGACTCCTGCAGAGGCCTAGCCTCGAGCCGAGCTCGACCCGCCCGCGTCACCACGGCTTGGGGTAGGTCTGTCCCGAGTCCCCGGGCAGCACGCGGTCGTCGTCGCCCTGCTGCTGGTTGCGCTCGATGGTGTTCTTGCGCTGCTGCTCCTGGAGGTAGTCCTGCTCCTCCTGGCTCGGGGTCCGACCCGGGTCCGGGGTGGGCGTGGGCTGAGGCGCCGGTCCCGGCTGCGGCGGCTGCTGGTCGCCCTGCCCCTGGTCCGGCGGGGCGTCGGCGTTCTTCTGCTCCATCCGCTGCTGGGCCTGCTCGAGCTGGTCACCGGTCCGACCGCCCTCCGGCGCGTCGCACAACGGCGGGCGGTCCTTCGTGATGCGGATCCCCTTGTCGTAGAACTGCTTCCACTCGTCGGGCCGTTCGCGTGCCTTGGCGGCGTCCCCGAGGGCCTCGTAGGTCAGTCCGAGGTTGACGCGCACCTTGCAGTCGTCGATGCCGCCCTTGGGGACGAGCTCGAAGGCCTGCTCGAACCACGGGCGAGCCAGCTCGTAGTGGCCCGAGAGCACGTGGGCATCGCCCACGGCGAAGGGCGCCCGGAACTGCTCGACGACGTTGACCCAGCCCTGCCGCTGCGCCCACGTCATCGCGCCGTCGGGGTCACCGCTGGTGTACGAGGCGAGCGTGCGGTCGTGGACGAGGTTGAGGGTGAGCAGGCGCACGGCGACGAGCACGAGCAGGACCGCCACGGGCAGCGACGCGAGGACGAGCCGGCGCCGCCGGCGACGCAGGTGTGGCGGTCGCGGCACCCGGTGGGTCGCGGCCGACCCACCTGCGGCGCCCCGGCCCAGCGCGGACAGTCGCGAGCGCAGGACGGCGAGCACCTGCCGGGACCGGGGCGGGGGCTCGGCTGTCGCTGGCGGGCGGTCGACGAGCGAGGTCATGACCCCACCTCCCTGCGACGACGGGTCTGGGCAAGAGCGGCGGCACCGGTCCCGACGTCCCAGACCGCGATCCCGGCGAGCCCGAGCAGCGGCAGCCAGTAGAGCTCGTGCCGGGCCGCGACCTGCTGCCTCTCGAGCTGCTCGCTCGTGCCGAACGCGTCGAGGTCGACGTCGGCCATCGCGGCGTCGACCGGGTCTCCCGCCTCCCGGTGCACGTACGGCACGCCGAGCTGGGCGGCGATCTGGCGCAGCTCCGGCTCGGAGATGACCGAGCGCGCGTCCTCGCCCGTGGAGGGGTCCTTGATGTAGGAGGCGGACGAGTCGAAGCGCGAGCGCGTGGACTTCATCCGGCCACCCTCGGTCGTGCCGTACCCGAGCACCGCCCCGCCGTTGACGAGGGAGTGGTCGATCGTGAACGGGGCGGGAGGTTCGGGGGCCGTCTGCTCGCCGTCACCGAGGTAGTAGACGATGCGGCCCCGCTCGGGGGTGCGCTTCTGCGCCTGCTCGAGCAGGGTGCCGAGGCGGTCGTTCGCCTCGGTCACCGACGACCCGTGCGAGTACTCGGACGGTTCGGGCAGGAGGGTCTGCAGCGCGGCGTCGAGGGCGTTCGTGTCGGTCGTCAGCGGCAGTCTGACGCGGGCGGCCTGGTCGAAGGTGACGACGCTGTACCGCGCACCCGGGAGCCGCTCGGCGATGTCCGCGATGTCGCTCGCGACGCCCTCGATGCGCGGACGCCCGTCACCGTAGTCCTCGGCGATGATGCTGCTCGTCGTGTCGACGACGAAGTACACGTTGAGGTTGGCGGCCGTCGTGTCGACGCGGTCGCCCGGCACGCCCGGGCGGAGCGCGGCCAGCCCCAGCAGGACGACGGCCGCGGTCAGGCGCCAGTGCGTGGCGCGGGACTCCCCCGGCATCGACCGCGACGACGGGTTCCACCACACGGCTGCCAGGCCCGCCACGGCGAGGACGAGAAGGACGGGCCAGGGCAGGACGGGCAGCAGGGTCACGTCACCCACCTCCGGCTCGCGCCGACGAGGCCCACGAGACCGACGCCCGCGAGGGTGATCGGCAGCGTCGGGTTGTCGGAGTAGAGGGCCCGCGCGGCGGAGTCGATGATCGTCGCCTCCTGCGCCTGGACGGCATCGACGATGCCCCTGACCGCCGAGGGGTCGCCCATCGTGTAGTACTGGCCGGCCGTGCCCGTGACGACCTCGCGCATCTGCTCCGCCTCGTCGTCGGGTCCGTCCTCCTCGGGGTTGAGGCCGTAGACCCGCACGCCCTTGGCCTTGGCCAGCTCGCCGGCCTCCGGCAGGTCGATGATGGGCCGGCCCGCGACGTGGTTGTCGGTGGCGAAGACGACCGACCGAGCGCGCCGGAGGTCGACCCGGTCGAAGCTCGACACGCACGTCGCCAGGCCGTCGCCGATGAGCGAGGTGCCGCGTCCGTTGAAGGTCCCCGCGAAGAACGACTCCTGGTCGGGGTCGCCACCGAGCGCGTCGGAGGCGGTGTCGAGCTCGTCGTTGATGAAGTCGTAGTCGTCGGTGAGGGGGAAGACCGTGGCGGCGGAGGAGTTGAAGATGACCAGGCCGATGCGCTCGCCCTCGAAGCTGCGCACGAGCGTCTTGAACGTGGCGACGAGCTCGGCGTCGTAGGCCGCCATGGACCCGGAGATGTCGAGGCAGAGCAGGATGTCGCGTGAGCGCGTCTGTGGCTTCTCGACCGTCGTGTCGAGGGGGCGCGCGGCGCCGAGGAGCGCCGCGCACGCGAGGAGGGCGGCGCTGCCGGTCAGCACGCCCATGCGCACGCGGTGCACGCGCAGGGCCCGGCGGAACTCCGGCAGCGCGGTGAGGGCCTGGGAGTTGGCCACCGGAGCGCTCGCCCCCCGGGCCCGGCGCCCGATCAGCCGGTAGACCGCCGTCGCCCCCACCGCGGCGACGAGCAGGCCGAGGGTCAGGACCGCGGGCCACTTGAGGTCGAGCGAGGTCACGCCCACCGCGCCACCACCTGCCTGGCCACCTCGCCCGCCCCGACGAGCGTCTGGGTCTCGTGGGGACCGAACTCGCCCGGGTAGAGGCGGCTGACGACCTGTGACACCGGCGAGAACCGCTCCCCCGACGCCGTCAGCTCGGTCAGGGTCATCGTCGGGGCGTGGACGCCGGAGACCTCCTGCACGAAGTGGCGCACGAGGATGCTCAGCTGCTGGTGCGCGCGTCGTTGGGTGATCTCGCCGGCGGCGGCGCGGCGCAGGACGAGGTCGATCTGGCGGATGTAGTCCGCGCGGAGCCTGGTCAGGCGGTCCGGGGTGACCCGCGGTGGCACGACGACCCGGCGTCGCCGCGTCGACCAGAGCACCCATGCGTACCAGAGGGCGACGAGGGCGAGGGCCGCGAGCCCCAGCCAGACCCACCTCGGGGCGTACGGGTCAGGCGCGTAGAAGCCCGGCGGGGGTGCGTCAGCGACGTGCACGGCGCTGCCTCTCCAGGAGGGCGAACACCGTGGGGACGACCTCGTCGCTCGACCCGAGGCGGGCGTGGTTGATGCCACGGCGGTCGAGGAGACTGGCCGTGCGCTGCACCCGCTCCTGCACGGTGCGCGCGTACGCCGCCCGGACCCCCGGGTCGAGCCGCACCAGCGTCGGCAGGGTGTACGTGTCGGCGACGTCGTAGGTGGTCCGGTCGCCGGCCACGACGGTCGGGTCGGCGTCCTCGACGGTGAGCCAGAGGATCTCGTGCTGGACGTGCAACCGCCGTAGCAGGTCGTCAAGGGCAGGGTCGAGGTCGCGGTCGTCGGCCACGACGAGCAGGACGAGCCGGCGTCGGACGTTGCGCACGACCCAGCGCAGCTGCGTCGCGAGGTTGCTGCCGTCGCCGTCGAGGCGGGTCGCGGCCTCGACGGCGCGCAGGAGCAGCTCGAGGTGCGCCTCGCTGCCGCCCAGCTCGTGGGCGACCGTCGAGGACGCCGTGCCGCGCACGAGCCCGACCAGGTCACCGTGCCGTTGCGCGAGGTAGCCGACGAGACCGGCCGCGGCGATCGCGACGTCCTTCTTCGCCTCGCCGCTGCGGGTCGTGGCCGCCATGCCGCGGCCGGTGTCGACGACGAGCAGGACGTTCTGCTTGCGCGTCGCGACGTAGCGCTTGACGAGGGGGGCCTGGTGGCGGGCCGTGGCCTTCCAGTCGATGTCGCGTACCTCGTCGCCCGGCACGTAGGCGCGCAGGTCGTCGTAGTCGAGGCTGCGGGCGTGGAAGATCGACGCGTACTCGCCCTCGAGCAGGCTGCGCGACCGGCGTCGGGCGTGGACGAAGAGCTTGCTCTTGACCCGGGTCAGCAGCGTCGTCGGCATCGTGGCTCCCGCCCCGGTCAGGGTGTGCGGATCCCGCCCACCATGGCGTCGATGACGCGCTCGACCGGCACCTCGGCGGCGGCGGCCTCGAAGCCGAGCGTGACGCGGTGGCGCAGGACGCGGTGCGTCAGCGCCTTGACGTCGTCGGGCACGACGTGGTTGCGGCCGTCGATGAGGGCCCGCGCCCGGGCGGCGGCGGTGAAGGCGATGCTCGCCCGCGGGCTCGCCCCGAAGTCGACGTAGCCGGCAAGGCGCGGCTCGATGTAGTCGCGCGGGTGGCGCGTGACGTAGGAGATGCCGACGACGTAGTTGACGATCGCCGGGTCGATGTAGACGCGGGAGACCAGGGCCTGCAGCTGCTTGACGTCATCGGGCGACACGACGGGCGAGCCGGGCCGGGCGTAGACGCCGGAGTCGATGCGCCGCAGCACCTCGGCCTCCTCGGCCGGGGACGGGTAGTCGAGGACGTCCTTGAGCATGAACCGGTCGAGCTGCGCCTCGGGCAGGGGGTAGGTGCCCTCCTGCTCGATGGGGTTCTGCGTCGCCAGGACGAGGAACGGGTCGGGCAGGGCGTAGCTCCGGTCCCCGATCGAGGTCTGCCGCTCCTGCATCGCCTCGAGCATGGCCGACTGGGTCTTGGCGCTGCTGCGGTTGATCTCGTCGAGGAGGACGAAGTTGGCATGGACCGGGCCGAGCTGGGTCTCGAAGGCGCCCGAGTGCTGGTTGTAGACCTGGGTGCCGACGATGTCGCTCGGCAACAGGTCCGGCGTGCACTGGATGCGGTGGAAACGGCCACCGACGGCCTGGGCGATGGTCTGGGCGGCGGTCGTCTTGGCCAGGCCGGGCACGCTCTCGAGGAGGACGTGCCCACCGGTCAGCAGGGCGATGAGAAGGGTCTCCTGCAGCCGCACCTGCCCGACGACGCGCGACGCGAACGCGGCCGAGATGGCCGCGATCCGGTCGCCCGCCCAGCGCAGCTCGTCGGGCGACAGGTAGCTCGCCGCCGGCACCGTGCGTTCGGGCGCCTCGTCGAGGCGGGCCACCGCCACGTCGTCGTCGGGCACCGCGGGCCCTGCCGACAGGTGGCCGGGCTCGGTGGGCGCCGAGGCATCGGGCCCCGAGCCGTCGGTCGGCACGGCGACGGTGAAGCTGTCGCCACCGGCTCCCAGGCCGGCCGGACGCCTGTCCGGATGCCCGTCCGGGTGACCGTCCGAGGGGCTCCCCGACGGTCCGGCCCACCGCTCGTCGCGCGCGGCGTCCACCGACCCGTCCGCACCGCCGTCGCCCACCTTCGACACCCCTTCTCGACGCAGCCGCCGGAGGGAGCCCCGCCGGCAGGCACATCGTAAGCACGCCACCCCCGGTGGCGTCCTGAGGACGACGCCTCAGGCGTCGATGCGCTCGCGGTCGACGTCGCTCGCGGACTCGACGATGAAGTCCTTGCGCGGGGCCACCTCGTTGCCCATGAGCAGCTCGAAGACCCGCTCGGCCGCCTCGAGGTCGCGCATCGTCACCTGGCGCAGCGTGCGGTGCCGGGGGTCCATCGTCGTGTCGGCCAGCTGGTCGGCGTCCATCTCGCCCAGACCCTTGTAGCGCTGCATCGGCTGCTTGATCTTCTTGCCCGACTTCTCGAGGCGTGCGACGGTCCGGCGCATCTCGAGCTCGTTGTAGGTGTAGATGAGCTCGTTCTTGCGCGCACCGGCGTTGATGACCTCGAGCCGGTGCAGCGGCGGCATCGCCGCGAAGACGCGACCGGCCTCGACGAGCGGACGCATGTACCGGAAGAAGAGGGTCAGCAGCAGGGTGCGGATGTGGGCGCCGTCGACGTCGGCGTCGGTCATGATGATGACCTTGCCGTAGCGGGCCGCCTCCAGGTCGAAGCTGCGGCCGGACCCGGCGCCGATGACCTGGATGATGGAGGCGCACTCGGCGTTCTTCAGCATGTCCGAGACGGACGCCTTCTGGACGTTGAGGATCTTGCCGCGGATCGGCAGCAGCGCCTGGAACTCGCTGTTGCGGGCCTCCTTGGCCGTGCCCATGGCGCTGTCGCCCTCGACGATGAACAGCTCAGAGCGGCCCACCTCGGTGGTGCGGCAGTCGCGCAGCTTCGAGGGCAGGCTCGAGCTCTCGAGGGCGTTCTTGCGACGCTGGGTCTCCTTGTGCAGCCGCGCGCTGATGCGCGACTTCATCTCCGAGACGACCTTCTCCAGCAGCAGGGCGGCCTGTGCCTTGTCGCCACGCTTCGGTGACGTGAGCCGCTCGGTCAGCTCCTTCTCGACGACGCGGGCCACGATGGCGCGCACCGCGTTCGTGCCGAGGACCTCCTTGGTCTGTCCCTCGAACTGCGGCTCGGCGAGCCGGACGGTGACGACCGCCGTCATCCCGGCGAGGACGTCGTCCTTCTCGGGCTTGTCGTTGCCGACCTTGAGCCGGCGCGCGTTGACCTCGAGCTGTCGGCGGAAGACCTTGAGCAGCGCCTGCTCGAAGCCGGCGACGTGGGTGCCGCCCTTGGGCGTCGTGATGATGTTGACGAAGGACTGGACCTTCGTGTCGTAGCCCTGCCCCCACCGCAGCGCCACCTCGACACCGCACTCGCGCTCGAGCTCGGTGGGCGTCATGTGCCCGTTGACGTCGAGGACCGGAACGGTCTCGGTGAAGGTCCCAGAGCCCTCGAGGCGCCACACGTCGGTGATCGGGGTGTCGGGCGCGAGGAACTCGACGAAGTCGGTGATGCCGCCGTCGTGCTGGAACACCTCCTCGATGGGTCCCTCCTCGCCGGGGGTGCCCTTGAGCCGCCGCTCGTCGCGGATGACCAGACGCAGGCCCGGCACGAGGAAGGAGGTCTGGCGGGCCCGTCCGAGGATCGCGTCATAATCCAGCTCGGCGTCCTTGAGGAAGATCTGCCGGTCCGGCCAGAACCGCACGCGGGAACCGGTGACCCCGCGCTTGGCCTTGCCCACGACGGGCAGGGCGCTCTTCTTCTCGTACGGCGTGAAGGACGCGTCGGGCGAGTGGGGGGCGCCCGAGGCGTCGGTGAAGGTGCCGGGCTCGCCCCGACGGAAGCTCATGCCGTACGTCTTGCCGCCCCGGTCGACCTCGACGTCGAGCCGGGCCGAGAGGGCGTTGACGACGGACGCCCCGACGCCGTGGAGACCACCCGTGGCCGCGTAGGAGGCGCCGCCGAACTTGCCGCCCGCGTGCAGCTTGGTGAAGACGACCTCGACGCCGGACAGCCCCGTGCGCGGCTCGATGTCGACGGGGATGCCCCGGCCGTCGTCGCGCACCTCGATCGACCCGTCGGAGCCGAGGATGACCTCGATGTCGGTGCAGACCCCCGCCAGGGCCTCGTCGACGGCGTTGTCGATGATCTCCCAGAGGCAGTGCATGAGACCGCGCTGGTCGGTCGAGCCGATGTACATGCCGGGACGCTTGCGCACGGCCTCGAGGCCCTCGAGGACCTGCAGGTGACGCGCGGTGTAGTCGCCGTTGCCGGAGGGAGCGGGGCGGGAGGCGGAGGCCACGGGTGTCGGTTCTCTCTCGTTTCGTCGGAGCTGCTCGCCGGAGGTCGGACCTCGCAGGGGGCTCGGGCCCACCGGCACCCGCAGCCTAGTTCCCCTCGCCGACGACGCCCCGCAGGCTCGCGGCGACCCCTCCGAGGTCGGCCTCCGCGGCCCCTGCCGCCGCGAACCCCGGACAGTCGGTAACGATCCGGGAATCTTGCGAGTGCCTTGCAGCCGAGCGTGCCATCGGGGAAGCATTCCGCGTGATTCACTGTTGGAAGGACCGCGAGAGCAAGGGGCGACGCAGGCGCCCGGAGCCTCGGGCAAGCAGGGATCTCCCTAGGGAGGCCCCGCGAGGAACAGAGAGAAGGCGAGCACTGAGATGACGACAGCACTGGCACCCGAGTTGACTGCAGCAGACCGCTGCGACCGGTGTGGCGCCCAGGCCTACATCCGCGCTCGCCTTGTCGGCGGCGGTGAGCTCCTCTTCTGCGCCCACCACGGACGGCAGCACCTGCCGGCCCTCATGGACAAGGCCGTCGACATCCACGACGAGACGGCCCGGCTCATCGAGACGCCGGCGTCCGCACCCGTCGACGAGCGCTGACCGGGGTCCGGCAGCACAGCGCGGACGCCACGCGTCCCACACCCGCACAGCGGTCCCGACCGGCTGACCCGTGATCACCGAGACGAACCTCGTGATCCTGGGCGTGATGCTGGTCGGGACCGCTGGCGTCGTCGTGCCCGTCCTGCCCGGTCTCGTCCTGGTCTGGGGAGGCGCGCTCGCCTGGGCACTGCTGCGCCAGGACGCCGCCGGCTGGGTCGTGCTCGCCCTCGCGACGGTCGTGTTCGCCGTGGGCCTCACGGCCAAGTACCTCGTGCCGGGCCGGCGCCTGACGCGTCGTGGTGTCGACTCGACGCTCGTGACCGTCGCTGCCCTCGTGGCGGTCGTCGGGTTCTTCGTCGTGCCGGTCGTCGGCGGCCCGCTCGGCTTCGTGCTGACCGTCTACCTGCTCGAGCGCGTCAAGCACCGCGAGCACGCTCGGGCCTGGTCAGCCACCCGGGAGGCCGTGCGTGCAGTCGTCACGAGCATGGGCATCGAGCTGCTCACGGCGCTCGGCATCCTCGCCACCTGGGTCGCGGGGGTCTACCTCACGCGTCCCTGACGTGGCCCTTCTCACAGCCGCCTCTGACACCCGAGCGTCGCGCGTGACGCACGAAGGCCGCCGTCCCGAGGGAGTGGCGGCCTTCCGTTCGTGCCGGTGCTTCGGTGTCGCTTTCAGTGTCGCTTCGAGTGTCGCTTCGAGTGTCGCTTCGAGTGTCGCTTCGAGTGTCGCTTCCGGTGTCGCCGTCCAGGTCACCACTGGTCGCGGCGACGCTTCTCCCAGCGCTCCTCGAGGCGCTCCATGAACGTGCCCTGCCGAGGGCTGGGGGCGCGGAGCCGACCGCCGGTGCGCGGCTTCGGGGTGCCGTCGGCATCGACGGCGGCCAGCCGCGCCTTGGACGGGGTGATGGCGTAGACGATGCCGGCGACCATGATCGCGAAACCCACCGCACCGAGCCAGATCGTGCTGCTCATCGCGGAGAACACGACGAGCGCGAGGCCCGCCACACCGGCGATGACGCCGGCGACGATCCTGCCTCGCCCGGCACCACGCGACTTGGTCTTGCGGATCCGCGACGCGAAGCGCGGGTCCTCGGCGTAGAGGGCCTCCTCCATCTGCTGGAGCAGGGCTTCCTCGTGTTCCGAGAGTGCCACTCGGCACCTCCCTGTGCGATCTCGACTGTCACCGAATCGTAGGCCGGTGAGAGCCGACGGGGTTTCTTTCCTTCAGGATAGGTCGCGCGTCTCACGTTGGGAACCCGAGGTCGGCTCACGCATGAGGCTCGCCGGACGGACCGACCCGGCACCGAACCGGGCGCTCGCCCGGTCGACGGCACGGTCGGCGTCGCGCCACCCCTTCTCCGGCTCGTCGAGGCGCGCCTGGATGGGGGCGTTCTCGGTCGGGACGAGCCCCTCGAGGCGCACGCCGACGAGCCGGATGCGGGCCCGCTGGAGCCCGAGCCGGTCGTAGAGCTCACGTGCGGTGGCGTAGATGTCGCGCGAGACGTCGGTGTGGTGACGCAGCGTCCTGGCCCGCGTGATCGTCGTGAAGTCGGCGAACCGGACCTTGATCGACACGGTGCGCCCCGACATCCCGGCCGACCGGGCCCGGGCGGCGGTCCGGTCGGCGAGCCGGAGCAGCTCGCGGTGGATGCGCACCGGGTCGTCGATGTCGTGGGCGAAGGTCTCGTCGGCGCCGATCGACTTCTCGCGCCGCTCGGGCACGACCCGGCGCGGGTCGCGACCCCACGCGAGGTCGTGCAGGCTCAGGCCGGCGACGTCGCCGAGGGCCCGCTGGAGGGTCTCGACCGGGGTGTGGGCCAGGTCGGCGACCGTGCGCAGGCCGAGGCGGTGCAGGTGCTCCTCGGTCTTGTCGCCGACGCCCCAGATGGCGGCGACGGGCAGCTGGTGGATGAACGAGACGACCTCGTCACGGGGCACGACGAGGAGGCCGTCGGGCTTGGCGAGGTTCGAGGCGAGCTTGGCCACGAACTTCGTCGGCGCGACCCCGACCGAGCACGTGATCCCCTGCTCGTCGGCGATCGTGTCGCGCAGCCGTTGGGCGATCCGGGTCGGGCTGCCGAGCCGCCGCACCGCCCCGGCCACGTCGAGGAAGGCCTCGTCGAGGGAGAGTGGCTCGACGGAGTCGGTGACCGTCTCGAAGGTGGCCATGACGGCGTCGGAGATGGCCGCGTAGCGCCGGTGGTCCGGCTCGATGACGACGGCCTGCGGGCACAGCCGCCGCGCGCGGGCCATCGGCATCGCGGACGTCACGCCGAACGCGCGGGCCTCGTACGTCGCGGACAGGACCACCGAACGACCACCCGCTCCCCCGATGATGACGGGCTTGCCGCGCAGGTCGGGCCGGGAGATGAGCGAGGCCGACGCGTAGAAGGCGTCCATGTCGACGTGCAGGACGGTGCACCCGGTGTCGTCGGGTGGCTGCCCGTCCGGCCGGAGCGGGGCGGTGAACTGGCGCCGGCTCACCGGGACCCCACCGTCGCGAGCCCGGCCCCGGCGAACCCGTCAGTCGCGGTGGGCGACGACGTGCAGGGCATTGCCGAGCGTCCGCAGGAACTCGCGGCCGGGACCGGAGACGAGCAGGTCGTCGAGCTCGGTGAGCGCCGCGCGGTCGGCGTCGGAGTCGACGAGAGAGGCCGGCACGAGGTGCCCGACGATGTCGGTGCCACGGACCTGGACGCGGGTGAACCCGGCGTCGAGCAGGAGCGCCTCGAGCCGCTCGGCGTCGAAGCGGCGGGGAAGCGGGTCGGTTCCGCCCCACCGGCCGGACGGGTCGACGAGTGCCGCCCGGGCCTGGGAGAACTCGCCGGCGATCGCCTTGGCGAACACGACGGCGAGCCGGCCGGACACGAGCAGCGACAGGACGCCGCCCGGACGCAGCGCCGCGGCCAGCGCGCGCAGGGTGGCCGCGGGGTCGTCGACGAACTCGAGGGTTCCGTGGCAGCAGGCGAGGTCGACGGACCGGTCGGCCAGGACGCTCGCCAGGGTGTCGCCGTCGCCCTGCACGCCGGTGACGCGGTCGACGATGCCGGCCTCGCGGGCGCGCCGGGCCAGGGCTGCCAGCGCGTCGGGGCTGGGGTCGACGACGGTGACGCGGTGCCCGGCCACGGCGAGCGGGACGGCGACCCCACCGGTGCCGCCACCGAGGTCGAGGACGTCGAGCGGGCGTCCGAGGTCCTCGGCGTGGTCGCTCGCGATGCGTCCGACCGCCGACACGACGGCCGAGGGCCGGGCCCCGCCGCGTCGCTGGGGGCGCTGCTCGTCGGGCACGGTGTCCTCCGTCGGGGGGCTCGCTCGCCCCGGACGTCGGTCGGGGCGACGCGGCCGGTGACGTGCATGGCGGGCACGGCTGGCACGGCGGGCGCGACGGACAGGCCGACGACGGGGTCGATGTGGTGGTTCGGGTGCATCCTCACCCTAGTGCCCCGAGCTTCCCGGGCTCGCGTGCCACAGCTTGCGTGGCGGGCCGCCGGTGGGGCCGCCACCGGTGGCAGCGGCGCCGCCGAACGGGTCGGGCGGGACGAGCCCGGCCGTGCCGCGGGCGCCGCGCACCTCCTCGCCTGCCGGGCGGATGTCCGCGTACGGCGACTGCTTGAACCCCGACGCGTGGACGAGGACGCGTCGACCCTCCGCGGTCTCCCCGACGCCGGACCCTGGTCCCTCGAGGGCTCCGGCGCGCTCCCACGCCGCCCGGTCGGCCTCCTCGAGCGCCGCGTGGACGGCCTCGAGGCCGCCGGTGGTCCAGGCCTCCTGGAGCGCGGACAGCTCCCAGGCTCCGGTGGCCCGGATCGAGACGCCGCGCGGACCGGTGCGGCGCACGAGGCCGCGGGCGAGGATGAGCCACGAGTGGAACACCGTCGTCGCGTACGGGCCCTGGACGTCCTCGAAGAAGGTGAGGTCGGCGGGACCGGTCGCGTCGTCGAGGGTGAGGAACACGACGCGGCGCCCGGTGCGGATCGGCGGGGTCTGGGTCGCCACCTTGACCCCGGCGACCCACACCTCGCGGCCGCTGCGACCGTCGAGGAGGTCACGGGCCTTCGTGACGCCGAGGGCGTCGAGCAGCGGCCGGTAGAAGTCGACGACGTGGCCGGACGCGTCGAGGCCGAGCACCTCGAGCTCGGCCCGGACGCGTTCCGGGCCGGTCATCTCGGGCAGGCCGCTCGTCGCCGTGAGCCGGGGCGCGTCACCGAGGTCGAGCGTCAGCTGGGTGGCGAGGTGCTCGGGGGCGCCCGACGACGCCTGCGACTGTGCCGCGGCGAGGGCGCGGATGTCGCCGGTGGCCGACACCGACGTGACCCGTCCGCGGGACCGGCTCGCGGCCGCGACGCGCCGGCTCGACCGGCGTTGCGAGGAGGACCACCGGTCGAGCTCGGCGACGTGCAGGAGCAGGTCACGCCGGGTGACCCGGCCTCGCCGACCGAGGCCGCTGCGGGCCCGGCGCGTCAACCCGCCGGCGTCGTCGAGTCGGGAGGGTCCGACGAGGTCGATGTCGTGGATCGTGTCGAACGCCCCGGCGAGGACGAGCTTCTCGGCGACGGGCCGCGACACCTGCGCCCGTTGCCAGAAGTCGGACAGGCTCGAGTACGGCTGGCCGGCGACGATGCGGGCGACCTCGGCCTCGCTGATGCCGTGCACGTCGGCGAGCGAGAGGCGGATGGCCTCGCCGCCGTCCTCGGTGCGCTCGAACCGGTACGTGCCGGTGGAGGCGTTGACGTCGAGGCCGAGGATCGTGATGCCGAAGGCGCGGGCGTCGTCGAGGATGAGCCGCTTGGGGTACATGCCGGGGTCGTGGGTGAGGACGCCCGCGAGGAACGCGGCCGGGTGGTGCGCCTTGAGGAAGGCCGACTGGTAGGTCGGCAGCGCGAAAGCCGCCGCGTGCGCCTTGCAGAACCCGAACGAGGCGAACGCCTTGAGGACCTCCCAGATGCGGTCGACGTCCTCGGGGGCGTAGCCGCGCGCCCTCGCCGCCGGACGCCACCACGCCTCGACCTCCAGCTGCCCGGCCGGGCTGCCGAGGGCGCGGCGCACCTCGTCGGCCTGGGCGAGGCTGACGCCGGTGGTCTCGGCGACGATCTTGAGGACCTGCTCGTGGAAGACGACGACGCCCTCGGTCTCCTCGAGCGCGGGCACGAGCGTCGGGTGCAGGTACGCCGGCTCCTTCCACCCCTGGCGGGCGTTGAGGAACGGCACGATCATGTCGCTCTTGACCGGTCCCGGGCGGAACAGCGAGATGTCGACGATGAGGTCCTCGAAGGTCTGCGGGCCGAACTTGCCGATGAGCTCGCGCTGGCCGGGGCTCTCGATCTGGAAGCAGCCGAGGGTGCGGGTCGAGCGGATCATCTCGAAGGTCGGCTCGTCGTCGAAGGGCACCTGCTCCTCGTCGTCGAGGTCGACCCGGACGCCGTCGACCCGCTCGACCTCCTCGACGGCGTGCGCCATCGCCGACTGCATCCGGATGCCGAGGACGTCGAGCTTGAGCAGGCCCATCTCCTCGACGTCGTCCTTGTCGAACTGGCTCATCGGGAAGCCGAGCCAGCTGGCCTCCACGGGCGTGCGGTCCAGGAGCGCGGAGTCGGACAGGACGACGCCACACGGGTGCAGCGCGATGTGCCGTGGCAGGCCGTCGAGCCGCTCGACGATGTCGAACATCAGCTGCAGGCGCGGCACGTCGAGACCCGACGCGCGCAGCTCGGGCAGCTCGGCGAGGGCGTGGCGCACGTTGCGGGCGGCGATGTGCGGGAAGGCCTTGGCCATGGCGTCGATCTCGGGCGGCGGCAGGCCGAGCGCCGCACCGGCGTCGCGGATCGCGTGGCGCACCCGGTAGGTGTCCATCATCGAGACGCACGTGACGCGGTCGCCCCCGAAGTGGTCGAGGATCCGCTCGTAGATCTCGGTGCGGCGGGCCGACTCGACGTCGATGTCGATGTCGGGCAGCTCGGCGCGCAGCGGTGAGCAGAACCGCTCCATGAGCAGGCCGTGGCGCATCGGGTCGACGCCGGAGATGCCGAGCAGGTAGTTGACGAGCGACCCGGCGCCCGAGCCGCGGGCCGCGACGCGCACGCCCATCTCGCGGACGAGGTCGCACACCTGGGCGACGGTGAGGAAGTACGTCGCGTAGCCGAGGGTCTCGATGACGCCGAGCTCGTCCTCGAGACGGTCGCCGACGGCGGCGAGCCCGGACCCGGACCGGTCGGGGTAGCGGGTCGCGATCGACTCGCGGCAGCGTCGGGCGAGCACGTGCTGCGGGTCGGTGCCCGCGCTGATGCCGAGGACGTCGGGCTCGGGCAGGTGCACCGAGCCGATGCCGAGGTCTGCACGCGGGTCCTGGACGCACTCGGTGGCGAGGGCGGTCGTGCGCGCGACGAGCTCGTGGGCCTGCTCGCGGGCGAGCGCCCCGCCGCCGACGAGCCCCGGGCCCGACACCTGGACGACGTCGCGGGCGAGGGCGTGCATGACCGGCGTCGGCGCGAGGTGGCCGGCGGTCGTGACGCGGTCCAGGTGGCGCGCGTCGAGCGCGACGAGGCGCCGGGCCGCGTCGAGGACGTCGACGACGGCGGCGTCCTGCGGGTCGGTGTGGCGCACCGCCGCGGTGATGACGCTCGGCACGCCGACCTCGCGGGCGAGGGAGAGCATCCGGCCGGCCTGGCCGAGGCTGGCCGGCAGGTGCTCGGGACCGCCGTGGCACACGACCTCCACGACGAGGCCGCCGGGCGGCAGCAGCGCGACCCATCGCTCGAGGGCCGCCCGTGCATCGCCGTGTCGCCGGGCGAGGACCGCGCGGCCGACGTCGGAGTCGGGGCCGAGGAGGACGACGAGCGGTGCGGGTCCGGCGTCCGCCCGCCTCGACGGGTCGACACCGGAGGTGACGGGCAGGGTCCCGGGGCCGGGGGTGCCACCCTCCCCCGACGCGAGCGGGCCGCCGGGGCGCGCGTGCTCCGCGAGGAGCTCGGGCGTCGTGACCGGGGTGCCCCGCTCGCCCCGCAGGTGGGTCGCCGTGACGAGCCGGCACAGGGCGGCCCACCCGAGGCCGGGCGGCAGCCCCGCGGCCCGGCCGCGGGCGAGGACGGTGACGCGCGGCAGGCGCGGGTCGACGAGAGCACCCCCGCGAACCGGCGTGCGGCTGTGCTCGGACCGACGCGGGCGACCGGTCGGGCCGGTGCGCGGCGGCTCGAGGGCGAGGTCGACACCGAGGACGGGGGCGACGTCGTGCTCCATGCAGGCGCGGACGAACTTGACTGCACCGTAGAGCCCGTCGCGGTCGGTGAGGGCGAGCGCCGGCTGGCCCCAGGCGGCGGCCCGCTCGACGAGCTGGCGGGGTGTCGCGGTGCCGTAGCGCATCGAGTAGCCGCTCGCGACGTGCAGGTGCACGAAGCTGTCGCCGACGCGGCCGGCTCCCGCCCCGGACCTCGGGCCGACCGCCCGGGGCGTCGTGCTGGTGGTCGTGCTCGTCATGCCCCGCTCGCACGGCTCCTCGGCCCGGACGAGACCGGGGTGATGGTCCGCGGCAGCGGGACGGCGATCGGCACGCCGAGCAGGTCCTGGACGATCTCGAGGAACATCTCGGCCTGCCGGAGCAGGTCGTCGGCCTCGCGCGGCGCGATGTGGCCCCCGCGGTCGACGACGGACCGGCGTGCGGAGCACGCGGCGAAGAACGCGGCCCACTCCCCCAGCTCGGGGGCGACGAGGGGCAGCACCTGCCAGACGCTGCGGGGTCGGGACCGCGGCGTCGGCGCCGTCCGGGCCGCGACCAGCGCGGCGGCGGCGCGCAGGGCCCCGAGGTGGGCGTCGCGGTAGCGCTCGGTGGCCTCGCTCACGCGGCAGGCCGACTCGAGGCTGCCCCTCGAGCGGTCGAGCAGGGTGAGCACGGCGACGGAGATGGGCGGGCGGTGCAACGGTGCGGTGGCCACGGGTCGGCTCCTCTCGACAGGCGCGGGTACAAGCGCGGGGACGGTGGCTGGTGTGGCGGGCATCAGTCGGCGACCCGGACGAGCGACCAGCGGTCACCGCGGGGGGACGCGTCGTGGGCGAGGTCGTAGACCCCGGGCGTGAACGACCACCCAGGGCTCGCCTCGACCCGCCAGACGTGCTGCTCGCTCGCGGCGGCGAGGAGCGTCTCGCCGGGGCGCACCTGCGCCTCCTCGGCGTCGAGGGCGTCGTGCCACCACGCCCGCCGCTCCCGCCACTGCGCGAGGACCTCCCGCACGACGTAGAGGCGGCCCTTCCAGATGAAGGCCTCGGGCCGCTCCCGGGCGGCGCCGTCGACCGGAGCCTCACCCGGACCTGCATCCGGGCCTGCACCTGCACCGGCCCGGGAGGCACCCGTCACCTGGGATCCGTCCTGCTCGAACCGGACCCTGACCTGCACTGCATCACTGAACCTGCGCACCACGACACGTCTCCCTCGGACACGTCGAGGCGGGAGGTCACGACCCTGGCTGCCCGCGCCCCACACGGACGGCCGACACCCCAACCGACGACTGGACTGAACGATGAACACTCGAACACCTGTTCGAACTCGACCAGCGTAACCCCTGCCGCCGACACCGTGTCAAGGCGATCCGACGGCCGGCGGCGCAGGCCGTGTTTGCTCACGTTCGGGGCGGTTTGCGTGGACCTGAGTACCGGTGCTCAGGTCCACGTGGACGTGCTCGACCAGAGTGGGTCACCACGGGTCCGGCCCGTGGCCGGAAGGGCGCAGGGGTCCCGTCCGTCCAGGGCCCGGGCCCGTCTCTCGTGCGCGCCCACCCGGCAGGGCAGCGCCCCACCCGGCAGGGCAGCGCCCCGACCGGCCGTCCTCGCAGCCCTTGCGCGCACCTCGGGATTACGGGACGGTCGGCAGCGTTGGACCGAGGCTCGGCCGTCCGGCCGCGCCTGGACCCCGCCGCCCCCGCAGGCCGGGTTGGACGAAGGAGTGACGTGGGAGCCGAGCTCATCCCCCTGGCCTTCACCACCGGGTGGGGCAGCGGCATCAACGCGTACGCGGTCGTGCTCGTCCTCGGCCTCGCCGACCGCCTCTTCAACCTCGGACAGGTCCCCGACGCGCTCGCCCGCACCGACGTCCTCGTCGGTGCGGCGGTCCTCTTCCTCCTCGAGCTCGTCGCCGACAAGATCCCCTACGTCGACTCGGTCTGGGACTCGGTCCACACCGTCGTGCGGCCCGCCGTCGGGGCCACGATCGGCTACCTCATCGGCCACGAGACCGCGAGCCTCGATGCCGCCGTCGGTGCTGCCACCGGTGGCGTCACGGCCCTGGTCTCACACGGCGTCAAGGCCGGACTGCGGGGCATCGTCAACACCTCGCCCGAGCCCGCCAGCACCATCGTCGTCAGCACGGGCGAGGACGTCACCGTCACCGGCGTCATGGCCCTGGCGATCGCCCACCCCTGGGCGGCTGCGACGACCGCGCTGCTGCTCCTCGCGGCCGGGGGGCTGCTCGTGTGGACGCTCGCCGGGCGCCTGCGCCGGCTCAAGCGGCGCTACGACGCATGGGGCGAGCGGGCGGCATCGCCGTCCCGACCGCGGCGCCGCCGACGGCTCCGCCGGGCCGCCGGCCGGGCCGCGCCCGCCCGACGCGTCCGCCGGCCCCGGACGAGGCCTCCAAGGACCCGCCGGCCTGACCCGGCGACGCTCGAGGCCGTCGACCGACGCCGCTGCCGACCCTCAGAGCCGGCCGAAGACCTCGAGCGTCGCCGACGAGCGGTTCATCGTGATGAAGTGGATGCCCGGCGCACCCTCGTCGAGGAGGCGCCGCGCGGACTCGGTGGCGATGGCCAGGCCCTCGGCCCGCACGCCCTCCGCGTCGTCCCCGAGCCGGTCGAGGCGGTCGGTGACGGCAGCCGGCATCGGCTGGCCGGCCAGCTGGGCCATGCGCACGACCTGGCGCGCGTTCGTGATCGGCATGATCGCCGGCACGACGGGAAGCTGCGACCCGCGCCGGGCCAGCTCGTCGCGCAGCCGCAGGTAGTTGTCGACGTCGAAGACCATCTGGGTGATGGCGAACTGCGCCCCGGCGCGCTCCTTGCGGATCAGCGTCTCGGCGTCCTCGGCGGGATCGCGCGACTCGGGGTGACGGTCGGGGAACGCCGCTACCCCGACCGTGAAGTCGCCGAGCCCGCGGACCAGCGCGACGAGCTCGTCGGCGTGGTCGAGCCCCTCCGGGTGGGCGACCCACGGCTGCCCGAGGCCCCCCTGCGGGTCACCGCGCAGGGCCAGGATGTTGCGCACCCCCGCCGAGGCGTACGCCCCGACGATGCCGCGCAGCTCGGACACCGAGTGCCCGACGCATGTCAGGTGCGCCATCGGCGTCAGCGTCGTCTCCTCGAGGATCCGCTGGGTCAGGCGCACCGTGCGGTCCCGGGTGCTGCCCCCCGCGCCGTAGGTGATCGACACGAAGCTCGGCGAGATCTTCTCGAGGTGCCGGACCGCCTGCCACAGCTGCACCTCGGCCGCGTCGTCCTTCGGGGGGAAGAACTCGAAGCTGAAGGTGGGGGTGTCGGCCTCGATGAGCGCCGGGATGGACCGGGTGAACCGCTCCGCCCGAGCCATCGAGGATGCGGTGCCGTGCGCCATGCCGCTCACCCTAGGCGGCCCCCGTCCGGGGTGTGTGGGCTGTTCACGGGGCGGTCTGACGCCCGCGTAGGCTGACCACGATTCCCGACTCGATGGAGGAGCCCGTGCAGACCCCCACCGACCTCGACGTGCTGCGCCGTCGGGTGCAGCACGCGATCGACGGCCAGGTCGCGGGGGCGACGCAGGCGCTCGCCGCCATCGGTGAGGAGACCGCGCCCCTCGTGTCCGCCGTCTCAGGCCTGCTGTCCGGGGGCAAGGGCCTGCGCGCCGGCTTCCTCTACTGGGGCTACCGCGCGGCCGGGGGCGCCGACTCCGACGCACTCGTGCGGCTCGCGGCGAGCATGGAGTTCTTCCAGGCCGCTGCGCTGCTGCACGACGACGTCATGGACCGCAGCGACACCCGCCGCGGCAAGCCCTCGGCCCACCGGGCGGTCGCCTCGCTCCACACCGACCACGGCTGGTCCGGCGACTCCGACCGTTTCGGGGAGGGCGCGGCGATCCTCGCCGGCGACCTGTGCCTCACGTGGTGCGACGAGCTCTACTCGTCGTGCGGCCTGCCGGCCACCGATCTGGCCCGGGGCCGGGGCCTGTTCGACCTCATGCGGACCCAGCTCATGGGTGGGCAGTTCCTCGACCTGCTCGAGTCGGCGCGCGGCTGGGACGGTCTCGACCTCGAGGCGCGGGTCGCCTCGGCCCGCAAGGTGATCCGCTTCAAGAGCGCCAAGTACACGATCGAGCACCCGCTGCTCATCGGCGCCCTCGTCGGCGGAGCACCCGAGGACGCCCTCGAGCCGCTGTCCGACTACGGCCTGGCGCTCGGCGAGGCGTTCCAGCTCCGTGACGACCTCCTCGGCGTCTTCGGCGACCCCGAGGCCACCGGCAAGCCGGCCGGCGACGACCTGCGCGAGGGCAAGCGGACCGTCCTGCTCGCGCACGCCCTCGATGCGGCGTCGGAGCCGGACCGCCGTCTCGTGGAGGGGCTGCTCGGCCGCGACGACCTCGACCTCGCCGGCGTCGAGTCGATCCGCGAGGTGCTCGTCCGCACCGGCGCCGTCGAGCGCGTCGAGGCGCTCATCGGCGAGCTCGCCGAGGCGTCGGGCACGGCCGTGGCGCGGGCCCGGGACACCGGGGTCCTCGCCGACGAGGCCCTCGGCGTCCTCGAGGGCCTCGTCGCGGTCTCGACGGCCCGCCACTCCTGACCGCCACTCCTGACCGACACGTCAGAAGGCGAGCTCCTGGGCGCGCCGGCGGATCTCGGTCTTGTGACCGGCGCGCAGGGCGTCGATCGGGGCCCCCTCGACGGGCAGCGTCGGGTCCGGGGTGAAGAGCCAGGTGATGATCTCGTCGTCGTGCATGCCGCCGTCGGCCAGCACCGTGAAGGTGCCGCGCAGCTCGGGCCGCGGGCCCTCGTCGTCGAGGAACTTCGCCGGCACGGACTGGACGTGGCGCTCCCCGACGCGCGCGGCGAGGAGCTCGCGGTCGGCGATGAGGCGACGCACGCGCGCCAGCGGCACCCCGAGCCGTTCGGCGACGTCGGGCACCGTCAGCCACTCCCCGACGAGGCGCTCGAGGTCGTGCGACGGACCCGTCTCAGGAACGGCGTCGGAAACGGCGTCGGAAACGAGGTCCGAACCGGCGTCGGGGCCGGCGTGGGAGCGTGCTGCGGAGTCGGTGTTCGGGCTCTGGCTCACGTCGTCAGAGTCTGCCACCCGAGCCGGGCAGTGCGACACACGGACCAGCGCCGAATTACATCGCTGTATTTTTACTTTAGCGCTCAATCATGCGATATCGTCACACACGCCCCATCCCTCACAGGAGTCCCGGGACCGCACGACAGCGAACCCGCCTCGAGCAGCTCACCGCACCACCAGCCCCTTCCCAGAGCCCCTCCACACCACATTTCTTGCAACCGGGCCCCAGGAAAGGACCCCACATGCCCTTCGCCGACGTCGCCGCGCTGGCGCAGCCGCCCCACGCCGTCGTCGTGCCCGTGCACGCGACGCCGTGGAAGACGATCACCGTCCGGCCCGGCGACACGTTGTGGCATCTCGCCATCGCCCACCGCACCACGGTGCGCGCGCTCGTGGACAAGAACCGGCTCGCCGCCGGCGGGAGCCTGATCCTGCCGGGCCAGAGGCTGCTCGTCCCCGGCTCGCCCGCGACGGCCACGACGCCGCGGTCCGCGGCGACACCGACGAAGCCGGCCAGGGGTGCCGTCACGTCGTCCGGCTCGTCCGCCCCGGTCTCCGTGCCCGCGGGCAGCATCGTCCACGTCGTCGTCCGTGGTGACACGATGTCTGGCATCGCCGCCAGGTACAAGGTGTCCCTGACCAAGCTGCTCGCCGCCAACAAGCTCAAGAACGCCGGCCTCATCTACATCGGTCAGCGCATCGTCGTGCCTGGTGTGGCCAGCGCACCGGCGCCCGCGAGCCCGGCACCGAGCCCGACGCCGCCGAGCGGCTACTCGACGCCGACGAAGACCCAGCTGGCCGTCGCAGCCAGCAAGGCCAAGCTCGCCGCCCGAGACGTCCCGAGCCGCACCGAGACGGCCGACATCATCCGGGCGACGGCGACCCGCAACGGCGTCGACCCCAAGCTCGCGCTCGCGATCGCATGGATCGAGTCGGGGTGGAACCAGCGGGCGGTGTCCTTCAGCGACGCCGTCGGGGTCATGCAGCTGATGCCGATCGCCGAGACGTGGTCCTCCCAGCTGGCCGGGCGCTCTCTCGACCGCTACGACACGCGGGACAACGTCACCGGTGGAGTCCTCATCATCCGCGCGCTGCTCGCCTCGGCCGACTCGCGGGAGCAGGCGGTCGCCGGGTACTACCAGGGCCTCTACTCGGTCCGCACCAAGGGCCTCTACGAGGACACGAAGAAGTACGTCGCCAACGTCCTTGCGGTCTACGACCGCATGTGACGCTCCCAACCCCCCGGGAGCCCAGGAGACCGTGGCCCCGCACACCCTCCCCCCGGGTGCGCGGGGCCGCGGCTCGCCTGCACGGGATGCGCAGGGTCAGCCCGTAAACTCCTGCCCGTGACGTCCAGCGTGGCGGACGCCCTCGTCGGTCGGGTGATCGACGGCCGGTACCGCATCCTGTCCCACCTCGCAGACGGAGGCATGGCCTCGGTCTACGTGGCGCTCGACGCACGCCTCGACCGTGAGGTCGCGCTCAAGATCATGCGTCCTGGCCTGGCCGTCGACGACGTCTTCGTCGAGCGCTTCCGCAGCGAGGCCCGCTCCGCGGCGCGCCTGAGCCACCCCAACGTCGTCGCCGTCTTCGACCAGGGCGAGGACGACGGCGACGTCTTCCTCGCGATGGAGCTCGTCGAGGGCAAGACCCTGCGCGAGGTCATCCACGAGGAGGCGCCGCTCACCGCCCGCGAGGCCCTCGCCATCCTCGAGCCGATCCTCCTCGCGCTGCGCGCTGCGCACGCGGCGGGCATGATCCACCGCGACGTCAAGCCCGAGAACGTCATCGTGCGCCACGACGGCGAGGTCAAGGTCGCCGACTTCGGGCTGGCGCGCGCCATCACGAACCAGACCGCCACGAGCCAGACCGGCGTGCTCCTCGGCACGGTGTCGTACCTGTCCCCCGAGCAGGTCGAGCGAGGCCAGGCCGACGCCCGTAGCGACGTCTACGCTGCGGGCCTGCTGCTCTTCGAGATGCTGACCGGGCGCAAGGCGGTCACCGGTGACACCCCGATCCAGATCGCCTACCAGCACGTGCACGGGTCCATCCCGGCGCCGTCGACGCTCGTGCCGGAGGTCCCGCGGCCGCTGGACGAGCTCGTCGCTCGCTCCACCGCGCTCGACCCGGACCACCGCTTCGACTCGGCCGCCGAGCTCGTCGCGGCGCTGCGCCACGTGCGCCGTGTGCTGTCCCCGACCGACCTCGACCGGCGCGGCACCGCGCCCCGGACCGATACCGCCGTCCGTGCGCCGGCCGCGGCCGACACCTCGGCGCGGACCGCCTCCCCCGGTGACACGGGCGAGCTCACCGGTCTGCACACCACCCCGGTCCTCGAGCGCACCACGGCGATGCCGCTCACGGCCATGCCGGTGCAGCGCCGACGCCGGCGACGGTGGCCGGCCTGGTTCGCCGCGGTGCTCCTCGTGCTGGGTGGTGGGGCTGCGGGCTGGTGGTTCACCGCGGGCCCGGGCGGCACGACGGTCGTGCCCGGGCTCGTCGGCCAGTCGGTGGCGCAGGCGCGGTCGAGCCTGCAGGCCGCGTCCCTGTCGATGGACGAGCAGGACGAGTTCTCCGAGACCGCCGCCAAGGGCACCGTCCTGCGCATCGAGCCCGGTGCCGGCACGCAGCTGTCCAAGGACTCCACGATCCGCGTCGTCGTGTCCAAGGGCCAGGAGCGCTACACGGTCCCGAAGCTCGTGGGCACCAAGGCCGCCGACGCCGTCGACGTCCTCGGGCCCCTGACGTTGACCGTCGGCGACACCAGACAGCAGTGGAGCGAGACCGTCCCGAAGGGTCGGGTCGTCTCCCAGTCGCCCGACCCCGAGGCGTCGGTCAAGCGGGGCACCGCCGTCGACCTCGTCGTGTCGAAGGGCCCCGAGCCCATCGACGTGCCGAAGGTGACCGGCACGCCGTTCGACGCCGCGGCCGCCAAGCTGGGCAAGCTCGGGTTCCAGGTGCGGCGCGGCGCGGACGTGAACAGCGACACCGTGCCGGCCGGCAACGTCGTGTCCCAGGACCCCGCCTCCGGCACGTTGCACCGCGGCGACGCCGTGACGCTCGTCGTGTCCAAGGGCCCGGTCATGGTCCAGGTGCCCAACGTCGTCGACCAGCAGGACGCCCTCGCGGAGAAGGCGCTGACCGCCCTCGGGTTCACGGTCGACAAGCAGTACCCCTTCGGCGACCTCTTCGAGAAGAAGGTCCGCGCCCAGGACCCCGCCGCGGGGACGACGGTGCCCAAGGGCAGCACGATCCACCTGACGATCGTCTGAGAGTCGTCCACGTCCCGTCCGGGCCAGGACCGCGTTCGCGGCAGGCAGGGGTCAGGTGGGCGGCGGGGTGCGCAGCAGGGAGGTGAGGACGTCGACCGCGACGTCGGTCGCCGCGTCGTCGACGTCGAGGTGCCACACGAGGCGCACCGCGCCCGGGCCCACGGCGTAGGTACGGACCCCCGCGTCGAGGGCCGCGGCGACGAACGCCGCTGACGTCCAGCCCGCCGCGGCGACGTCGACGATGACGATGTTGGTCTCCACGGTGGCGAGGTCGACCGAACCGGGTGCCGCCTCGGCCATCGCGGCGGCGGTGCGGCGAGCGCGGGCGTGGTCGTCGGCGAGGCGCTCGACGTGGTGGTCGAGCGCGTACAGGCCTGCGGCAGCGAGGATCCCGGCCTGGCGCATGCCACCGCCGAAACGCTTGCGCCAGATCCGTGACTCGGCCATGGCCTCGGCCGACCCGGCCAGGACGCTGCCCACGGGGGCTCCGAGGCCCTTGCTCAGGCACACCGACACGGTGTCGAACTCCCGCCCGTAGTCGGCGACCGGGATGCCCGAGGCGACGTGGGCGTTGAAGAGGCGGGCGCCGTCGAGGTGCATGGCCACGCCGCGCTCGCGGGTGATCGTCCGCGCCCGGCGGATCTCCTCGAGGGACTGCACCGTGCCGCCGCCGAAGTTGTGGGTGTTCTCGACGACCACGAGCGCGGTGCACACCTGGTACGGCCCCGCACCGGTGACCATGAGCGAGGCGGCGTCGTCGGCCCGGAAGCGGCCCCGCTCGGAGACCCAGGTGCGCGAGGAGATGCCGGACAGCACCGCGGCCGCGCCGAGCTCGGCCCGCACGACGTGGGCCAGGGAGTCGCCGACGAGCTCCTCACCGTGTCGCACGTGCAGGCGCACACCGAGCTGGTTCGCCATCGAGCCCGACGGTGTGAAGAGCGCCGCCTCGTGACCGAGCAGGTCGGCGACGCGCTCCTCGAGGGCCCGCAGGGTCGGGTCCTCGCCGAAGACGTCGTCGCCGACCTCGGCACGGGCCATGGCGGCCCGCATCGCCTGGGTGGGCTTGGTCAGGGTGTCGCTGAGCAGGTCGGCCCGCAACGGGCTCGTCGCGGGTGCCGTCACCGTCCGGTCACGCCTGGCCGAGCATCTCGGCGACGAGGAACGCAAGCTCGAGCGACTGCTGGTGGTTCAGGCGCGGGTCGCACACCGACTCGTAGCGCTTCTCGAGGTCGGAGTCGATGATCTTCTCCGCACCGCCGAGGCACTCGGTGACGTCGTTGCCGGTCAGCTCGACGTGGATGCCGCCGGGGACCGTCCCGAGCGAGCGGTGCACCTCGAAGAAGCCGCGGACCTCCTCGACGATGTCCTCGAAGTCGCGGGTCTTGTAGCCCGTCGAGCTCTCGAACGTGTTGCCGTGCATCGGGTCGCAGATCCACGTGACCGTCGCACCCGAGGCGGTCACCTTGTCGACGAGGGCCGGCAGCGCGTCGCGGATCGTCCCCGCGCCCATCCGGGTGATGAAGGTGAGGCGGCCCGGCGTGCGCTGCGGGTCGACCTTGTCGATGAGGCGCAGCACCTCGTCGATGTCGGCCTTGGGGCCGAGCTTGACGCCGATCGGGTTGCTGATGCGCGAGACGAAGTCGATGTGGGCGCCGTCGAGCCGGCGCGTGCGCTCGCCCACCCAGACGAAGTGCCCGGACGTGTCGTAGAGGCGACCCGAGCGTGAGTCGATGCGGGTCAGCGGCCGCTCGTAGTCGAGCAGGAGCGCCTCGTGCGCGGCGTAGAACTCGACGGTGCGCATGGCGTCGAAGTCGGCGCCGCAGGCCGCCATGAAGCGCATCGCCTTGTCGATGTCCCTGGCGATCTTCTCGTAGCGCGCGTTGGCGGAGTTGGCGACGAAGCCACGGTTCCAGTCGTGGACGTGCCGCAGGTCCGCGAAGCCGCCGGTCGTGAAGGCCCGGACGAGGTTGAGCGTCGCCGAGCTCGCGTGGTAGGCCCGGACGAGACGCTGGGGGTCCGGGACGCGGGCGGTCTCGTGGAAGGCGAAGTCGTTGACCATGTCGCCGCGGTAGGCGGGCAGCGTCACGCCCTCGCGGGTCTCGACGCCGGACGAGCGCGGCTTGGCGTACTGGCCGGCCATCCGCCCGACCTTGACGACGGGCACCGACGCGCCGTAGGTCAGGACGGCGGCCATCTGCAGGATCGTCTTGATGCGGTCGCGGATGTTGTCGGCGGTCGCCGACGCGAACGTCTCGGCACAGTCGCCGCCCTGCAGGACGAAGGCCTCGCCGACGGCGGCCGCGCCCATCCGGGCGGTGAGGATGTCGCACTCGCCGGCGAAGACGAGCGGCGGATACGACGCGAGGGTCTCGATCACCTCGGAGAGCGCGGCCGTGTCGGGCCACGTGGGCTGCTGCCCGGCCTCGAGCTCGGCTGCGGCCGCCGTGAGGGCGGCGAGGGCCTCGGACCCGTTCCCGGGCTCGAGACCGACATCGGCGGTGACGGTCCTCATGTTCACCCGATCAGCGTAGACGCCGTGCCCACCCCTGCCGTGCCGGGTCCGCATCCCGATACCTCCGCCGTCGGCCGGTCGCCGGGCCTCCGGGACCCGCCGGGTGGCACCGCGACCCCTCGCACGGGTCAGCGCCCCTGGTCGGGTCGCTCCTCGAGGTCGAGGCCGCGCTCCAGGGCGAACCGGACGAGCTCGACGCGGTTGTGCATCTGCAGCTTGCCGAAGATGTTCTGCACGTGGTTCTGCACGGTGCGGTGCGACAGGAACAGGGTGGCGGCGATGTCCTTGTAGCCCATGCCCGTGGCCACGTACCTGAGGATCTCGGTCTCGCGGTCGGTCAGCTCGGGCACCTCGCGCTCGGGGCTGCGCCCGGCGCGCGCCCGACGGAACTCGCCGAGGACGAGGCCGGCGAGGCCGGCCGTGAACACGGGGTCGCCGGCGGCCGTGGCCCGCACGGCGTCAAGGAACTCCTCGCGCCCGGCGCTCTTGACGAGGTAGCCGAGCGCGCCGGCCTTGACGGCCTCGAGGACGTCCTGGTGGTCGCCCGATGCCGACAGGATGAGCACCCGAGTGGGCACCCCGGCCGCGGCGAGCTCGGCGCACACCCGCGACCCGCTGAGACCGGGCAGGTTGAGGTCGAGGACGAGCACGTCCGGAGCGGTGGCGCGGGTGCGCGCCACCGCCGAGCGTCCGTCGTCGGCGGTCGCCACGACCTCGAACCCGGCGTCGGCGAGGTCGCGGGCCACGGCATCGCGCCACATCGGGTCTGTCTATTATACACATCTCCGAGCCCACGAGACGCGTAGTAATGTGGGGGGGGGGGGGGGG